>JADGHA010000081.1 GCA_019689695.1 Micromonosporaceae bacterium
GTGTGCCGGCCCCTCCTCTTCTCGGTCAGGTCGAGACGCCTCCCGGTCAGGTCCGGACGCGGCCGTAGCCGTAAGGCGTCATGATGTCCACGCTGGCGAGCTTGACCGACTCCCCGAACGTCGGCGCCTCGATGATCTTCCCGCTGCCGACGTAGATGGCCACGTGTCCCAGGCCGTTGTAGAAGACCAGGTCGCCCGGCTTGAGCTGGGACCGGCTGATGTGGGCGACCACGTCCCACTGCATCGCGGCGTTGTGGGGCAGGCTCACCCCGGCCGCCCGCCAGGCGGCCATGGTCAGGCCCGAGCAGTCGTACCCGTCCGGGCCGTCGGCGGCCCACACGTACGGCTTGCCGATGGCGCCGTAGGCGTACTTGACCGCGATGCCGGCCTTGCCGGAGACCGCCGGGATGCTGCCGGTGTACCGGGTGCCGGTCGAGGTGGCCGAGCCGTACGCCTTGCGCCGCAGCTCGTACAGCTTGTCCAGGTCCGCCTGGATCTTCTTCTTGCTGGCCGCCAAGTCGGCCGCCTGCGCGGCCTGCCGGGCGATCAGCGCGTCCAGTTCGGACTTCTGCGCCTGGTACCGCTGCTTGACGGCGGCGAACTCGGCCAGCTGGCTCTGCCGGGCCTGGAACACCTGTTCCAGCATGCCGAGCCGGTCGGTGAGCGTGCCGCCGGGGCCCTGGCCGAGCAGCGCGCTCGCTGCGCCGAGGCCGCCGGTCTTGTACGCGTCGGCGGCGAGCTCGGCGATCTCCGCCTGGGCGGCTTCGTACTGGGCCTGCATCGGCGCGATCTTGGCGGCGAGCGCGGCCGCTCGCTGCCTGCCGGCCTTGAGCTGCTCGTTGACCTTGTTGTACTGCTCGACGATCCGTTCCAGCGTCGACGAGGACTTGGCGATCTGCTGCTGGATCTCGGCTGCCGTCGGCTCTGCTCGTGCGCTGGGCGCGGCGGCGAGGACGCCGACCGCCAGACCCACCGGAACCAGGGCGCGCAGCAGCCTCCGCGTGGGTGACACAGACGGTGAACCTCTTTCTTCCTGTTGGCCGCCTACCGGGTTAGCTGACGGGTTCGGGCTGGAAGATGGCCCTACCGCGCGCCGCGCGGATTCACCCCGGTGGTGCTCTGGGTCCCCGGTTCGCGCCCCGCTGTGGCCACTACCCACAGCGATGGTCGGTCGATTCGGCGGCGCTGGACCGGCGCCACCTTGGGGGAAGTGACGGAGTACCGGACCAGCCAAGCCACCGTAACGGCAGCCGTCGGCCAAGGGAAGAGGCTCGTGGCAACGGTCACCGATCGTCACCGAACAATCGGGGCGATGCCGGCCGTCCCGCCCGGCGACGCGATAGTAATCACAATTTGGGGCGAGCCGGGGCAGATGGCACCCTGCGCAGTCTCAGTCTGCCAGGTGGCAGAATGCCGCCCTTCCGTTTATGAGCTTGCGTTTCGCACAATGGCTAGCAGGAGCCATCGAAACCCTCAGACCCGCGGAGAACCTCCGCAGACAGCGCGGAGAACCTCCGCAGACAGCGATCGGCACCCGGCGGCCACCGGGTGCCGATTCAAAACCACCACACCAGCCCCCCTCAAGAGCTGAAGTGAGGCACGCGATGGATGCTACCCGTGACCGTGCGCACCCGGAAGGGCCCCCCGCCGGACGGCCCGGCCCGCCCCGGCCGGCGACCCTGCTGCGCCAGCCGGGCATTCGAGTCAGCGGCCGGTGGTTCATCGTCGGCAGCCGGCGCTACGACGTGACCGAGCTGTCCCACCTGCGCACCGTGCGCGGGCCCCGCGACCCGCTGACCGCCCGGGCGGTGGTCACCACGGCCGTCGTCCTCGCCGCGATCGCCGCGGTGATGGCGGCCTCCAGCGCGAGCCGGCCGATCAAGCTGTCCGCAGTGCCGGCGTTGGTCGCCGCGCTTCTGGTCCCGGTGGTCCTGGCCTGGGTCGGACGCCGGCTGCGCCCCCGGCCGTACGAGCTGTGGGCGGAGTACCGCGGCACCACCATCCAGCTGTTCTTCAGCGACAGCGAGCGGGAATACGGCCAGGTGTGCCGGGCCCTCGTCCGGGCCAGGGAGATGGCCCGCCTCGGTCCGGCCAGCGACCCGTGGCCCAACCTCGATCCCTGGGGTTAGCTGCCGCGGTAGGCACGCCGAGCGCTAGCGGCGCCCGGACCCCAGCTCGTCCGCGACCGCCGCCACCATGGCCAGCGACTCGTCCGGCTTCAACGCCGTCTCCTGCAGGCGCTCGAACGCCCGCCGGTACGGGCCGATGTCGTCCGGGCGGTCGAGCATGTGTCCGGTGAGCGCGCTTTCGATGTAGACCACGTCGGTGTCGCCCGGATCGGGGAACTGCAGGATCAGGAACGGGCCCTCGACCGTGTTGACGCCGGCCACGAAGGGCAGCACCTGGATCACCACGTTCGGCGAGGCGCCCACCTCGACCAGGTGCAGCAGCTGCTCGCGCATCACCTCGGTGCTGCCCGCGATGCGCCGCAGCACCGCCTCGTCCAGCACGATCTCCAGGCGGGGCGGGTTGGGCCGGCCCAGGACCTCCCGCTGGCGGGTCATCCTGATCTCGATCCGGGTATCGATCTGTTCGGAGGTCAGCTGGCCCGGGGCGATGTTGCTCAGCACGGCCCGTGCGTAGGCCCTGGTCTGCAGCAGGCCAGGCACGGCGATCGGCTGGAAGTACTTGTGTGCGCTGGCCTCCGCCTCCAGCCCGATCAGCTCGCCGAAGTGCGCCGGCACCTCGTTCCGATACGCCGTCCACCACGCCTTCTTGCGCGCCGCCCGGGCGAGCTCGACCAGATCGGCGACCTGCCGTCCGTCGCGTACGCCGTACAGCTGCAGCAGCGCGCGCACGTCGTTGGTGGAGACGCTGACCGTCCCCTTCTCGATGCGGATGACCTTGGACAGCGACCAGTCCATCGCGTCCGCGACCTGCTGTTGAGTCAGCCTTGTCGCTTCCCGCGCGGTGCGCAGCGCGGTACGAAGACGCAACCGCCCGCTCGTCGGCCCGTGGGGCGTCGTCACAATGACAACTCTATCGGACGCCGGTAGTCACGATCTGCCACGTTAGCAACCTGTTAAATAGCGTGCCGACACATGGCCACTTGCCAAAATTCGGCGGGCGGGGTAAACCTCTCCTGGCCTATTCGCCTCAATTCATGACAGGAGTATGGATGAGCAAGGCGTTGTCCCTTGGCTCGGCCTGGCGCAGGAGCACCCGTTGCGAGAGCGGGCATTGCGTCGAGGTGGCGAGGCAGGACCGCGGCGTGGCGATGCGTAACTCAACCGTTCCTGACCTGCACCTGCGGCTCAGTGCCGAAGCGTGGGACGCCTTCGTCGCCGACCTGCGGGCCGGCCGCTTCGATAGGTGCTAGCAAGTCCCTGCGACTCAGGGCCCTTTACGTCCCGGAACTCCGTGGCGTGAAGGGCTCTGTACTTTTCCCGGTTCAATTTCTTGACGCTCTGTGGCACATTGGTGACGCGGTGCGGAGAGTCCGGGAGGATGAATGCCAGAACTCAATTCCCCCCAGGTCTGGCGGCGGAGCAGCCGCTGCGACATCAAAGACTGCGTGGAGCTGGCCGTCGATCCCCGGCGGGACCGGGTCTACCTGCGCAGCTCGCGGGATCCACAGGTCCAGCTGGAGCTGAGTGCCGATGCGTGGCGCGTGTTCTGTGCGGCGATCGTCGCCGGCGAGCTGGATTAGCCGGTGGTGACGGGCGCGGGCGCGGCGTCGCGGACCCAGCGGGTCACGTGCCGTTCCGCGTAGAACGACAGGAACGGGATGGTCCCGGCGAGCATGACCAGGCCCATCCGGGTCAGCGGCCAGTTGGACCGGCGTCCTACGTCGAACGTGGTCACCAGGTAGACGATGTAGAGGAAACCGTGCACCGGCCCCACGGTGGCGACCAGTTGCGGTTGGTCGGCCAGGTACTTCAGCGGCATGCCGACGACCACCAGCAGGGCGAGCGCGACGCCCACCACGTAGGCCATCACGCGGTACCGCTTCAGGGCTGCGCCCACGTCTTCTCCTCCACTGTGTTCTCGTGCCACTGGCGCCGGTAGTCGGCCGGCCGCGCCCCCGGGTTGGCGTTCAGCCAGGCCAGGTACCGGTTGTAGGCGGCCAGCTCGGGGTCGTCGCTGTCGTCCGGTACCGGCGCGGGCCGGACGGTGCGGACCGGCCGTCGGGGCGAGCGCGCGCCGGCCGGTGCCGCCGGCCGCGGCTCGTGGCCGAGGGCACGGCGCACCTCGCGCCACCACAGGAACGCGACGAAGCCGGCGAACACCGGCCACTGGACAGCGTATGCCCAGCTCAGCGCGTTACCACCGGCGGCGCGGCGGATCTGCCACCAGCCCAGGGCCAGGCACCCGCCGACGAGGACGGCGGCGAGCGCGTGGCGCGCAAGCCACCGCGCACTCACCAACCGCCTCATGCACCGAGCGTATCGCTGGCGACTTCGCGGACGACGGAGACCAGCAGGTCGATGTCTGCCTCGGTGGTGCGCCAGTTCACGATGGCCGGGCGCAGCGCGGTCACACCGCGGTACACGGTCGTCCCGGCGAAGACCCGGCCGTCGGCGAGCAGCGCCGCGCCCAGTCGCTCGTTCAGGGCGTCCAGGTCGGCTTCGGGCACGCCTGGCGGCCGGTAGCGGAAGCAGACGACGCACAGTTGCACCGGCGCCAGCAGCTCCAGGTCGGGCGCCTCGTCGACCAGCCGGCCGAGCCGCTGGGCCAGGTCCAGGTGGCGCTCCACCATGGCCCGGCAACCTTGCCGGCCGTACGCCCGGAGGGTGGCCCAGATCGGCAGTGCCCGAGCCCGGCGGGACGACTCCGGGCCGAGGGAGTTGTAGTTGATGTCCACATCCCCCTCGGCTTCCAGATAGCGGGCGTTCCAGCCGCCGAAGGCGCGGCCGAGCATCTCCGGGTCGCGGACGAAGGCGAAGCCGCTCTCGTACGGGACGTTGAGCCATTTGTGGCCGTCGGCGGCGACCGAGTCAGCCCGGTCCACCCCGGCGACCAGGTGCGCGGTGCGCGGCGACACCGCGGCGAACAGCCCGAAGGCGCCGTCCACGTGCAGCCAGGCGCCGTGCCGCTCGGCGAGGTCGGCCAGCTCGGCGATGGGGTCGAAGTCGCCGGTGTTGACATCGCCGGCATTGCCGATGAGCACGGCCGGCCCGTCTATCGCGGCGAGCGCCCGGTCCATCGCCGCCAGGTCAACGCGGCCGGCGTCGTCGCGGGCGATCACCTGCACGGTGTCCCGCCCGCAGCCGAGGATCTGCAGCGCCTTGCGGCTGCTCGGGTGGACGTACCCGCTGGAGAGCACCGGCATCCGGGGCAGCCCGGCCAGGCCGTCCACGGTCACGTCGACGCCGTGCTGTCGGGCCCACCAGTACCGGGCGCAGGCCAGCCCGGTGAGGTTGGCGAAGGTTGCGCTCGGCGTGAGCACGCCGCCGTACGACGCGGGCAGCCCGAACAGGTCCTTCAGCCACCGCAGCACGACGGTCTCCGCCCGGGTGGCGAACGGCGACGCCACCCACAGGCCGGCGACCTGGTCCAGCAGCGAGGTGACCCAGTCGGCGGCCTGGGCCGCCGGGGTCGAGCCGCCGACGACGAAGTGGAAGAAGCGCGGCCCGGAGGAATGCGTCGCCGCGCGGGTGCCGATCGTCAGCAGCTCGTTGACGGCGTCCAGGGTGCCGCACCCCTCGTCTGGGAGCGCACCGTCGAGCTGGTCGAGTAGGTCGTCGCCGGACTTGTCGTGGACCGGGAGCGTGGGCAGCGCGTCGAGGTAGCCGCGGGCGGCCTTGGCGACCAGATCGAGAGCGTCCGCGGCCCGGTCTTGTTCGTGCAGAGGGTCAGCCACACCTGGAGCAGAACATAAGCCGGGCGCCACCGTCGACCCACTAACACTGTTGGATCGGAAAGCCCACGGCCTGTCGGCTCC
The DNA here is from genome assembly GCA_019689695.1 of Micromonosporaceae bacterium. Classification (GTDB taxonomy): domain Bacteria; phylum Actinomycetota; class Actinomycetes; order Mycobacteriales; family Micromonosporaceae; genus JADGHA01. The sequence goes on from JADGHA010000081.1 coordinate 5,945, forward strand.
GATGGAGTGCCGCTCGAGCCCTTTGGGTGAAACCCAGCCGGGAGGCCCGTCCCTATCATCACCTCTGTGCGGTCCGTGACCCCCAGCACTTCACCTCCTCGGCTCCGGCGGCCGGTCACCTGGTGGTGGTTCCTGGTGCCGCTGCTCACCTTCGGGATGGGGTCTTTCATCATGGTGCTGCTGGGTGGTGTCCGGCTCCGTTCGAAGGTCCACATCGCAGCCGCCGTCGGCTACTTCGTGCTGTTGGTCTACTTCTTCGTCGGCGTGCAGTACGTTCCGTCGAATGGCGGCTCGCTGCCGGACGCGGCCGTCATGCCCGCGTTCCTGATCGTCTGGCTCGGTGGCATTGCGCACGTGCTGGTGCTCCAGACGCTGGTTCGCCAGGCGGTACCGGTTGCCTCGATCGCGCCCCGGCCCGCCGCGCCAGCGGACCCCGCCGCTTCAGTGGATCCGGCGGTGGCCGCGGCCCAGTGGCGACTGCGGCGGCGCGAGGAGGCGCGGCGGATTGTGGCCGACAACCCCGCCCTGGCCGCCGAGCTCCGCATCGGGCGACCCGACCTGCCGCGCCAGTACGACGACGGGGGCTTGGTGGACGTCAACCATGTTCCGGCCGCCGTGCTGGCGACCGAGTTGGAACTGCCGATGGAGACGGCCGCGGCGATCGTGAGGCAGCGGGACCGGATCGGCGGTTTCCGCAGCCCCGAGGAACTGATGGTGTTTGCCGACGGCCTGACACCCGAGCGTCTGCACATCATCGAGGAACGCCTCGCGTTCGTACCGCGGTAGCACCGCCGCGGCCGGCGCGGCTCGCTGCGCGGGCAATGCCGGTGCTGGGGTGCCGGCCTCAGCGCAGGGCGTCGGCCCGACTTAGATGGACATCGAAACGGCGGTGCTAGACACCATGGGAGCCGGGGCTCGACAGCTGAGCCGGGACGGCCACGAGCTGCGGTTCACGGACGCAACAGGCGCCCCGGAACGCTCGGCCGGCAATCCGGCGGCGCGCAGCTGCCCGCCGGTAGGGTGTGGGCGTGCACGCCTACGGCTACCCCTGGCCCATCGAGACCACCCAGCTCGACAACGGGCTGCGGGTCGTCGCGAGCCCGGACCGGACCGTCCCGGTGGTCGCGGTGAACCTCTGGTACGACGTGGGTTCCCGGCACGAGCCGGACGGCCAGACCGGCTTCGCCCACCTCTTCGAGCACCTGATGTTCGAGGGCTCGCTGCACGTGGCCAAGGCCGAGCACATGCGGCTGATCCAGGGCTGCGGGGGCTCGCTGAACGCGACCACCAACCCGGACCGCACCAACTACTTCGAGACCGTGCCGGCCGAGCACCTGGAGCTGGCGCTGTGGCTGGAGGCGGACCGGATGGGCGGCCTGGTGCCGGCGCTGACCCAGCAGACCCTGGACAACCAGCGCGAGGTGGTCAAGAACGAGCGCCGGCAGCGCTACGAGAACACCCCGTACGGCGACGCGTGGCTGCGCCTGCTCCCGCTGCTGTACCAGCCCGGTCACCCCTACCACCACCCGACGATCGGCTCGATGGCCGACCTGGACGCGGCGGACCTGGCCACCTTCCAGAAATTCCACGCCACGTACTACGCGCCGAACAACGCCGTCCTGACCGTGGTCGGCGACGCTGAGCCGGCCGAGGTGTTCGCGCTGGCCGAGAAGTACTTCGGCGGGCTGCCGGCGCAGCCGGACATCCCGCCCGCGCCGGACGGCAACCTGCCGCGGCCGGTGCACGGGCCGACGGCCGAGTCCGTGGTCGCGGACGTACCGGCGCCCCGGGTGTACCTCGCCCACCGCACGTACCCGTTCGGCACCCCGGGGTACGACGCCGCCACGGTGCTCGCCGCGGTGCTGGGCCAGGGGCGCGGCAGCCGGATCTACCAGCAGCTGGTGGACGGGTCGCGCATCGCCCAGCCGGACAACGCCGTGGCGTACGGCGTGGACCTGGCCCACGCACCCGCGCCGCTGATCGCCACGGTCACCGCCCGGCCCGGCGTCGGGCTGCAGCAGCTGACCTCGGGGCTGGCGGCCGTGCTGGACCAGCTCGCCCACAACGGGGTGACCGAGGCCGAGCTGGACCGGGCCAAGGCCCTGCTCAGCACCGGTTGGTGGCGGCAGATGTCCACTTTGGCGGGTCGCGCGGACGCGCTGAGCCGTTACACCATGCAGTTCGGCGATCCGGCGCTGGCCGGTTCGCGACTGCCCGCGTGGCTCGCGGTCACCCCGCGCCAGCTCGCCGAGGTGGCCGAGGAAGTGCTCGATCCCGAGGAGCGAGTCACCCTGACCTACCGGAAGGAGGCGGCGTGAGCTCGCTGGTGGAGCAGCGGCCGGCGCCGAGCCAGCCGCGCCCGTACCGCTTTCCCGAGGTGGTGCGGCGCACCGCCGCCGGGGGCGCGGTGGTCGCGGCCCACCTGCCCGGCCAGCCGCTCGCGGTCGCCGCGCTGCTGCTGGACGCGGGCGCCGGCCGGGAGCCGCCCGGCCAGGAGGGCGTGGCGTCCGTGCTGGCGGACGCGCTGGAGGAGGGCACCGCCACCCGGGACGCCGCGGCGTACGCGCTGGCCCGGGAGAGCCTCGGCGCGGAGCTGTCCATTGTGGTCGACTGGGACTCGTTCCGGGCCGGCGTCACGGCGCCGGCCGACCGGCTGCCCGCCGCGGTGCAGCTGCTCGCCGAGGCGGTGCGCACCCCACGGCTGGATCCGGCCGACGTGACCCGGGTCCGCGACGACGCGGTGACCGCACTGCGGATGTCCTGGGCCGCGCCCGGCCCGCGCGCCGACGCGGCGCTGCGCGCCGACCTGTTCGGCGCCGTCGGGGCCGCCGACCGCCGCTACGCGCGGCCGTTGCACGGCACGCCCGGCACCGTGGCGGCGGTTGGCGTCGACGACGTCGTCGCGTACCACGGGTCGTGGCTGACCCGGTGCGGCACGCTACTCGTCGCGGGCGACCTGGACCGGCTCGACCTCGACCAGCTGGCCGCAGCGGCATTCGCCGGCGCGGGGCCGCAGCCCGAGCCGGTCACCACGGAGGTCGAGGCGCCCGCGCGGGCGCACCGGCGGGTGGTCCTGGTGGACCGGCCCGGCTCGGTGCAGTCCGTGCTCCGGCTCGGGCACACCGCCCCGCCCCGGGCGCACCCGGAGTACGTGCCGATCCGGCTCGCCGGCACCGTCCTCGGCGGGGCATTCACCTCCCGCCTCAACCACCTCCTCCGGGAGGTGCGCGGCTACACGTACGGGATGCGCGCGGAGTACGCCATGACGCGCCGGTTCGGCCGGTTCACGGTCAGCGCCTCGGTGCAGACCGCGGTGACCGCACCGGCACTGGTGGACACGATCGCGGAGATCACCCGTACCCAGGCGGAGGGCGTGACCGAGGAGGAGCTCGCGGTCGGGCGTACCTGGCGGGCTGGCCAGCTGACCGTGGACATGCAGACGCCGAGCGCCATCGCCGACGCCCTGGCCACGCTGGTGGTGCACGACCTGCCCGACGGCTACCACGCTGCGCTGCGGCAGCGGCTGCTGCAGGCGACGGTGGCCGAGGTCAGCGCCGCGGCCCGGACGTACCTGCGGCCGGAGGCGCTGACGGTGGTGGTCGAGGGCGACGCGGCCGCCATCCGCGAGGCGGTCGAGGCCACCGGCATCGGGGAGGTCACCGTTGCCGAGCCGGGCTGATCAGGCGTAGCGGCCTTTTCGGCGGGCAACCGGCTGGTCAGCGGACACCGTGGGTGGTCAGCGGACGTCGTGGTGGTCAGCGTGCGTAGTGGACGGTCAGCCGGCCCCAGGCGAGGGTGCTGCCGGCGACCGCCCGGCGCAGGTCGTCGGCGGACGAGCCGGCGGCCAGGTCGACCCGGCGGGAGAGGGCGTACGCCGTGATGACGTACCGGTGATCCTGGCCGCGGGGCGGGCACGGCCCGCCGTACCCCTGCTTGCCGAAGTCGTTGCGGCCCTGGACCGCGCCCGGCGGCACCTGGCCTTCACTCAGCACCGGCCGGCCCGGGTCGATCCCCCAGACGGTCCAGTGCACGAACGTGTGGCCGGGCGCGTCCGGGTCCTCGATGAGCAGGGCGAGGTCCACGGTCCCGGACGGCACGCCGGAGAGGCTCACCGGTGGTGAGACGTCGTCGCCGTCGCAGGTGAAGCGGCGCGGCATGGCCTCGCCCTCGGCCACCGTGGGAATGGACACCACGACGCCGGCCGGCGCGGAGGGTGAGTCGACGGCGCGGCCGGCAGGGCCGTCGCCGCCGCAGCCGGCGAGCGCCGCGCCACCCGCCATCATCAGCGCGAAGAGGACCAGCCGACGACCGGTACGGGCCACGTACGCGACGATACTCCCTGGCGGAGGTTGCCCGGCCCCCACAAGACATGGTCCAATGTCAATGTCGCGGGAGTTCCAGGGCTAACGCGCTGCGGTGCGCGTGCCGGCCGGGCCGCCGGGCGAAGCCCTCCGCTTGCTCACCCTTCTCGACGCCGTTCGCGCGCCGTCCGCAGTGCACAGTTCGCCACCGACCTGCCGTGGCAACGGAAGGGGAAGACCAAGTGAGAATCACACGCAAGGCGGCGGTCTACCTGGCCGCCGCGACGCTGGCCGCGGGGACCTTGACACTGGTCACCCAGGGCCCGGCCGAGGCCCACGGCGCGCCGCAGTTCCCGGGCAGCCGGACCTGGCTGTGCTATCGGGACGGGCTCACGCCGCAGGGCAACATCGTGCCGAAGAACCCGGCGTGCGCGGCCGCGGTCGCGCAGAGCGGCGACGTGTCGCTGTACAACTGGTTCGCGGTGCTGCGCTCCGACGCCGGCGGCCGCACCGTCGGCTACATCCCGGACGGGAGCCTGTGCAGCGGCGGCAACCCCACCTTCTCCGGGTACGACCTGGCCCGCGACGACTGGCCGGTGACGCATCTGACCGCGGGCGCCACCATCGAGATCCAGTACAACAACTGGGCCAACCACCCCGGCACGTTCTACGTCTACGTGACCAAGGACAGCTGGAGCCCGACCCGGCCGCTGGCCTGGAGCGACCTGGAGGAGCAGCCGTTCAGCACGGCGACCAACCCGCCCGCGGTGGGCGGTCCGGGCACCGTCGACGGCCACTACTACTGGAACGCGACCCTGCCGGCGAACAAGACCGGCCGGCACATCATCTACATGCGCTGGGTCCGCTCGGACAGCCAGGAGAACTTCTTCAGCTGCTCGGACGTGGTCTTCGACGGCGGCAACGGCGAGGTCACCGGTATCGGCGACCCCGGCTCGCCGACCGGGCCGCCGCCGACCAGCCCGCCACCGGGCAACGGTGCGTGCAACGTGAGCATCCAGATCACCAACTCGTGGCCCGGCGGGTTCCAGGGCGAGGGCACGGTCCGCGCCGCGCCGTCGGCGATCAACGGCTGGACCGTCTCCTGGAGCAACCCGGCTGGCCAGAGCATCACGCAGGTCTGGAACGGCAACCTGCTGACGAACACCGGCACGGTGACCCAGGTCCGCAACGCCAGCTGGAACGGGTCTATCCCGGTGAACGGCTCGACCACGTTCGGGTTCCTCGGCACCAGCACGGGTAGTCCCGTCGCGCCCAGTGCCACCTGCTCCAGTCCGTAACCTGGTAGCGGAAGCTGATCCGGCCCGGTGCCCTGCGGGGCACCGGGCCGGACATGTGTACGGATAGTGAGCGGACGCCGTGTGGTAACGTGCGGCGGATATCGACCAGCTAGGTGACGTCGTCCGACGATATGCGTCTGAGTACTCGCTCGACCATACCGAGCCGCGAGATTAGGGACCCAGATGAGCGTCAGGACTTTCGAGTCTGTCCGACCACTGCTGGTGTCGTCATGACCGCCACTATCGAGCACGGGGCGCCGCCCCGGTCGCAGACGACTCCCCGCGCCCTCGTCATCGGGCTGATCCGCGCCACACGTCCCCGGCAATGGGTCAAGAACGTACTGGTTGTGGCCGTGCCACTGGCCGCCGGTGAGATCCTGCGCGCGGACGTGGCCGGAGCGACCGCGATCGCCTTCGCCGCCTTCACCCTGACCTCGGCCGGCATCTACCTGATCAATGATGCGCGGGACGTCGAGGAGGACCGGCACCACCCGACCAAGCGGTTCCGGCCCGTCGCCGCCGGTGTGGTGCCGGTACGGCTGGCCGTGGTGGTCGGCGGCTCCCTAG
>JADGHA010000082.1 GCA_019689695.1 Micromonosporaceae bacterium
CTGTGGATAAGAGACAGGCCACGCACATCGCGCGCCCCACCCGCGGCCCGCGGCTAGACGACGCTGCAGGCGTTGCCGTTGACGGTGAACGAAGTTGGCTCGTTGTTGCTGCCCGCCCAGCTGCCGAGGAAGCCGAAGCTCACCGAGCCGCCGGGTTGGATCGTGCGGTTGTAGTCAACGTTGCGGGCGGTCACCGTCGATCCGGAGGTGGTCTGGGTGGCGTTCCAGATCTGGTTGATCTGCTGGCCGTTCGGGAAGGTCCAGACCACGGTCCAGCCATCGATGGCGGCGGTCGAGGTGTTGGTTAACGTCACGTCGGCCTGGAAGCCACCGCCCCACTGCCCGACGATCGAGTAGGCCACCTGGCAGCTGCCCGTGCCGCCGGTCGGGCTGTTGCTCGGGCTGTTGCTGGGCGAAGCCGACGAGGACGACGGGGAGGCCGAGGCAGAGGCCGACCGGGAGGCCGACGACGACGGCGACACACTCGGCGTGCTGGTGCTGATCCGGTCGCCGTACTGGATGCCGCGGCCGTTGGTGCCCAGGTAGACGCGGCCGAAGATGCGCGGGTCGCCGGTGATCGCCTCGCCCATGTTGCCCCACTGGTGCCGGTCGTCGTTGATGCGCACCCACGAGCCGGCGGCGTCGTCGGAGCGGAACACGCCGGTCACCCCGTCGACCGTGCCGACCAGGTAGAGGGCCATGTACGACTGGCCGGGCGCGGCCTTGCCGAAGCCGATGTTCTTCGCCTCGGCCACAGTGGACACCTTGGTGAACGAGGCGCCGGAGTTGGTCGAGTGGTACAGCCCGCCGGTGTCTCCGGCCAGCCAGATGTCGCCCTCACGTCCCGGCATCGCCTTGAACTTGGCGGTGGAGGGCAGGCCGGTGGCGGCCGCGGTGAAGCTCTGCCCGCCGTTGGTGCTCACGTAGAAGGTGCCGCCCGAGAGCCCGTAGAACTTCTGCGGGTTGACCCGGTCGGACTCGACGATGGCGTTGGCCGGAATGCCTGAGGACTGGCTCCACGAGTTGCCGAAGCCCACCGAGTACACCACCTGGATGCCGGGGTCGCCGGGCGCCCAGACGAACCGGCTGCCGTCGGCGGCGGCGGCGACCGTCCCGCCGTTGTTGACGCCGCCGGGCTCGCTGCCCTGGAACCAGTTCGCGCCGCCGTCGGTGGAGAAGGCGACGTGGCTGTCGTTGGGCCGGTCCGAGTCGGTGAAGTTGCCCGCCCGCACTATCACACTCGGATTCTTCTCGGCGTAGTCGAGGCTGGTGGTCGAGGTGAAGTTGGGCGAGGTGAACATCATGGGCGGCACCGCGTCCAGGTTGGTGTGCCGGAAGCCGGCGACGTCACCCAGGCCGCTGATGAGCGGGGCGCCGGACGGCGGGCTGATCAGGTCCAGCACCGCGGTCTCCTCCAGCCCGGCCACCATCGGCTTGATGGTGATCTGCCGGCCGGCGTCCCAGTTGGTCAGGTTGGTGGTGCCGTAGATGGTGGCGCCGGTCCCGTACATCATCCGATCGGAGTTGAACGGGTCGATCTCCATCGCGCCGTTCATCCAACCCAGCTTCGGCGTGATCTCCGGCGGCTGGGGGTTGGTACCGAAGGTCAGCCAGGGCACCGAGCTGATGTCCTGGGTGTAGCGGAAGCTGCGGTTGGGGTAGCTGGTCCAGTCCCAGATCCGCGTCCAGGTCGCGCCGCCGTCGGTGCTGCGGAAGAAGATGGCATCCGGCCACCAGGAGATCTGGGTGCTGACCATGATGGTGTTCGGGTGCTGCCGGTCGATGGTCAGTCCACTGTAGCCGAAGTAGTCATCCGAGCTGCTGGACGGGATCGGGCTGATCTGCGTCCAGGTTCCGGTGGTGATGTTGTACTTCCAGACGTCGCCCTTGCCGCCGTCGTACGGGCCGCCGGTGTCGCTGGTGGCGATGTAGAGGACGTGGTTGACCGGGTCGACCACGCCCTTGTGGGCCAGGTAACCGGTGGGCTGGCCGGCGAGCCGCTCCCAGGTGGCGCCGCCGTTGGTGCTGCGGTAGACGGTGTTCTGCTTGTCCGCCACGCCGACGTAGATGCCCTGGGTGGTGTTGCCGGCGGTGGCGGTCGACTTGTCGAAGGCGACCCAGACCACGCCCGGCCGGTGGCTGAGGTAGCCGTTGGGGTCGCTGGGGTCCTGGGCGTAGTTGCCGGCGTTGGGGAAGTTGGTCACCTTGGCCCAGGTGGCGCCGAAGTCCGTGCTGCGCCACAGCCCGTTCCCCTCCGGCGCTCCGAAGTAGATGATGCTGTTGCGGTTGGGGTCGACCGCGAGCCGCTCGCCCATGCCGCGGCCGGGCATGTTGCCGCCGAGCTTGAACGGCAGCGGGGTGATCTGCCAGGTGTCGCCCTTGTCAGTGGAGCGCAGGATCGCGCCGTTGTTGGGGTCCCAGCTGTTGGTGTACATGCCGACCGCCGCGTAGACCCGGTTGGTCTGCACCGGATCGGTGGCGATGCTGTGCACACCGAGGTATCCCCAGTTGCTCCACCCGACCCAGTCCAGCAGCGGGATCCACCGCTGCGTGCTCTCGTTCCAGCGGTAGGCGCCGCCGATGTCGGTGCGCGCGTAGATCAAGTTGCGCTCGGTGGGGTTGAAGACGATGCCGGGCACGTAGCCGCCGCCGGCGATCTGGACGTTCTTCCAGTTGTACGGGTCGGAGGCGGCGGCCGCGGCGGGAACCGGGTTGGCGGCGACCTGCACCGACACGGCCGCCACGGCGGCGACGGTCGCCGCGGCGGCCGCCACGGCCAGGCTTCGCCGCAAATGCGGTGATCCTCGCATGAACGGACTTCCTCTCTGGGCATGCGCGCAGCCAGACAAGCGCTGGTTACTGCGGGTGAGAAACGGCTTCGGGAAGTGGGCAACCAGGACGAGCCCATCCAGGCCGACGTGCCCGGACTGGTACCGCCGCGCCTGGACGCGCACGTGCGCGAGTGCTGCTGTGGCGGGGACTGCCCTCGTCCCCGCGCCGGCCCCGTGCTGAGGGTCACACGGCGGAAAGCCGGTTGTCAATAGTTGGGAAACCAAACGAACTCTGCTCGTGGCGTCCACACTCGACGCGCCCGTACCATCGGCGGAATGCGCGGCGGACGGTGGCGGTGGGACGAGACCCTCTACGCGGGCAGTGCCGAGTACTACGCGATGGGCCGGGTGCCCTATCCGTCCAGGACGCCCGAGGTGCTGGCCGAGGCACTCGGCCTCGACGGCCGCGGCCGCCTGCTGGACATCGGGTGCGGGCCGGGCTCGCTGACGCTGCTGCTCGCACCCCTCTTCGAGGAGGCCGTGGGCATCGACGCGGACCCTGACATGATCAGGCAGGCCGAGGCGGCAGGCGCCACCAACATTCGCTGGTACCGGATGCGCGCCGAGGAGCTTCCCGCCGCGCTGGGCACATTCCGGGTGGTCACCTTCGCCCAGTCGTTCCACTGGCTGGAGCGGCCGCGGGTGGCCCGTACCGTCAAACAGATGCTCGAACCGGGCGGCGTGTGCATCAACGTGCACGCCACGACCCATGAAGGCGTCCCCGGCGACGACCCGCTGCCGCACCCACGGCCGCCGCGTGCCGAGATCGCCGCCCTCGTCCGCCGCTACCTCGGCCCGGTCCGCCGGGCCGGCCGGGGAGCGCTCCCGGCGGGAACGCCGTCCGGCGAGGACCAGGTGCTACGGGACGCGGGTTTCGCGGGACCGACCCGCCTCGAGATCGAGGCAGGCATCGCGGAGCGTACCGAGGACCAGGTGGTCGCCTCGGTCTTCTCGCTGTCCAGCTCGACGCCGCACCTGTTCGGTGAACGGCGGGGGGAGTTCGAACGCGAACTCCGGGCGCTGCTGCGGCGAGTGTCTCCTGACGGGTACTTCTGCGAACGGATGCGGGAGGTCGCCCTCGACATATGGCGGCCGGAGCCGCCGGTCCGGCATGGCTGACCTGCCTGGTGGGTAGGGCGCGGTAGTGATGAGGCTGCGGTGGATCGCGGCTGCCCGGGCCCGTGCTGTCGCGTTCGGTCACGAGCACATGCGCCAGTACCGGACCAACGTGCTCATCCTGGCCCAGGCCGGGCTCGCCGCGGCGTTGGCTTGGCTGGCGGCCCGTACGTTGCACACCCGGGACCCCTTCTTCGCCTCGATCGTCGCGCTCGGCCCGGTCGTCTCCTCGCAGGTCCGGCGGCTGACCCGCACCGCCCAGCTGGTCGGCGGGGTGGTGCTGGGCGTCGGGGTCGGCGAGGCATTCATCCTCTACGTCGGAACGGGTGCCTGGCAGATCGGTGTGAGCGTGGTGGCCGCGCTCGGCCTGGCCCTCGCCGTCAAGGGTGGGACCACCCTGATGTACCAGGCGGGTGCGACCGCCATCCTGATCGCCGCTCTCCCCCGCAGCCTCGACATCGAGTTCCCTCGCCTGATCAACGCGGCGCTCGGCGGCGCGGTCGGGCTGGTCGTCGTCATCCTGTTCCACCCCCTTGACCCGGTGCGCACCGCGCGGCGGGCGGCGCCCCCCTTGCTGGCCATGCTGGCCGATCGGCTGTCCGGCTCCGCCGAGGCGCTGGCCGCGCGGGACGTCGTCCGGGCGGCATCCGAGCTGGACGAGGCGCAGCAGCTGGACCCCCAGCTCGAGCGGCTGCACGAGACGGTCGAGGAGGCGCGCGACGTGATCAGCCTCGCGCCGGCGCACTGGCAGCGCAGGCAAGCCTTCGAGCAGTACGAACGGACGGTCGACCACATAGACCACGCGGTACGCAACTGCCAGGCGCTGTTCCGGCGGATGGTGACGGCGATCGAGGACAGGGAGCCGATCCCCGAGCAACTGCCGAGCGCGCTCCGCGAGCTTGGCGAGGGGATGCGCCTGATGAACAAGGAGTTCGCCGCCGGGCGTATCCCGGCGCGAGCCCGGGATATGGTGTTGCGCGCGGTGCACGACGCCGGCGAAGCCTACGCCGAGGGCCTGGGCTTCTCCGGCAACGTGGTGGTGGCCCAGGTCCGCACGGCAGGCACCGACCTGCTACGGGCATCCGGGGTGGAGGACGACGAGGCCAACCGGATGGTCCGCCGGGCGGTCGGCCCAAACGTGCAGGCCCGGACAGACCTTCCGCGGGTGTAGCGGACAGACCTCCCGCGGGTGTGGCCGGCAGGAGGCCCCGCTCCTTCGCCGAGGCCACCAGCTGGGCCGCTTCCGGACCCGGTCCGGCTCGTGCGACCATGTCGATATGTCAACGGACGTCGATGCATCGGCGCGTCCTCGGCACCGCTGGTTTCGATGGATCGCCGCGCTGGTCGTGCTCGCCACAGTCGCCGTCGTGGCAGTGGCGCTGAAGGCGGGCAGATCCACGCCGGCCCGCCCGGGTGGGCAGGCCACGTCCGGAGAGATGCCCGCAGCGCTGCGGGCCGAGGTGGCGTCCCGGTTGGCGAAGGCGCTTGAGCAGGCCACCCCGGCGGAGCACCACAGCCACGGGCACGAGGTGGCCGCGGGCGGGACGGTGGTCTGCGCGGTGGACCCGTTCGGGGTGGACCCGCCGGGTGCCACCACCATCGACCAGGTGGGCACCGTGTACGCGCTGCACCTGTGCGCGGTGGCCGAGCCGGGCCGCAGCTGGGACATGTCCGTGCGCTACTCCGGGCCGCTCGCCGCCAGGCTCGGCGATCCACCGGTGGTCACCGTGGTACAGCCCGGTGCCGGGTACCCGGACCGGGTGCACCAGCTGATTCCCGAGCGGTACTGGACCCGGGCAACCGGGCCGTTCCTGGACGAGGCCGCGCTGGCCGACCTGCGCCGCCGGTTCGACGCCGCCCGCGGCTGACCCTTGCCGTCGGTCGGCTACGGGACCTCGTACCAGGGGACGATCATGCCCCGGGCGAGGGTGTGGAAGAAGAGGTTGAAGCCGAGGAACGCCGGGGTCGAGGTCTCGTCAACGCCGAGCGACTTCAGCTCCACGTCCACCGCGTGCACGACGGTGAAGTACCGGTGCCGGCCGTGGCCGGACGGCGGCGCGGCGCCGACATACCGGGCGACCCCGCCGTCGTTGCGCAGCTGGAACGCGCCGGCGGGCAGGCCGCTTCCGGTCTCGTCCCCGGCGCCGGAGGGCAGCTCGGTCACGGTCGCCGGGATGTCCACCACGGCCCAGTGCCAGAAGCCGCTCGCGGTCGGCGCGTCCGGGTCGTACACGGTCACCACGAAGCTCTTGGTCTCGGCCGGGAAGCCGGACCAGGACAGCTGCGGGGAGATGTCCTGCCCACCCGCACCGAAAATGCCGCTCACCTGGGGGTTACCGAGCTTTTCGCCGTCTGCGATGTCGGTGCTCGTCACCTGGAACGAAGGCACCTGCGGCAGGCGGTCGTACGGGCTGTCGGTCATGACCTACAACTACCACAGTCCAGCCCGGCTGGGATGCCCGGGCGACCGGGCGGTCACGGCCACAGTGGACTGTGACCGTGACCGCCCGGGTTACGGCTCGATCACCAGCCGGCCACGCACACCGCCCTTGGCCAGCCTCTCGTGCGCGGCGGCGGCCTCCTCCAGCGGATAGCGACCGGCCACCTCCAGCCGGAGCCGGCCCGTCTCGACGAGTCGGGCGAGCCCGGCCAGCCGGGGGCCGTCGGCGCGGATCCAGACGTTGGCCACACGGGTGGCCCGCAGCGGCGGCGGAGCACCGCCGGACACGACCGCGACGAAGGCGCCACCCGCCCGGACCGCCTCGTGCGCGGGCACGCCGACCACCGCGGCGTCGATCGCCGCGTCGACCCCGCCCGGGACGAGCTTGCGCACCGCGTCCGCCAGGTCTGCATCCCTCGGTACGAACAACTCGGCGCCGAGCCCGCGGACCCGCTCCTCGTCGGCGGCGCCCGCCACCGCGACCACCCGCACGCCGCGGTGGGCGGCGAGCTGGGTGGCGAACCCGCCGAGACCGCCCGCGGCGCCGGTCACCAGCAGCGACTGGCCCTCGCGTAGGCCGAGCAGCTCCAGCGCCTGCGCCGCGGTGAGGCCGTTGAGTGGGAGGGTCGCCGCGTGCGCCGCGGACACCCCCCGCGGTGCCGGGGCCACCGCATCCGCGTCCAGCACCACGAACTCCGCGTACGTGCCCAGCGGTGCGCCGAGCCGGTCACGGAGTCCGATCACCCGGTCCCCCGCGGTGAACCCGCTGACCCCCGGCCCGACCTGGTCGACGACACCCGCCACATCCCAGCCGATGCCGACCATCTCGCGCCGAGCCATCAGGCCCGCCTCGGCCAGGACTCCGGCCCGGGTGGCCAGATCGACGGGGTTGACGGCGGCCGCCTCGACCTTGATCCGGACCTGCCCCGCGCCGGTGCGCGGGATCGGCACCTCCACGAGTTCGAGCACCTCAGGCCCACCGAAGGAACGGACAACGACGGTTCGCACGGCATCTCCTCTGTCTCCGGTGCTGTTCCCGTGACGAACCTACGGGGTGCTACTCTCTATCGGGAAGTACACACTTCAAGGTGCGTAAGGCACGGAGAGGAGCGCCATGGCCACCCGCACGGCCGCCCAGCGGCGGGAAGCCGAGCGCGTCGCGTACGACGCGTACCTCGCCGCCTGCCCCTCGCGGCAGGTGCTGGATCGGATCAGCGACAAGTGGGTGAGCCTCGTCCTGGTCGCGCTGGACAAGGGACCGCAGCGTTACAGCGACCTGTCCCGGAAGATCGCCGGAGTCAGCCAGAAGATGCTCACGCAGACCTTGCGCACCCTCGAACGCGACGGTCTGCTCACCCGCACGGTCACCCCGGCCGTGCCGGTCCGGGTGGACTACGCGCTCACCCCGCTCGGCGAGAGCCTGCTGCCCGTCATGCGCGCCATCAAGGAGTGGGCGGAATCCCACATCGAAGAGGTGTGGGCCGCACAGCGCAGGTACGACAAGGCGAGCGCCTGAGCCATGGGCGCCGTCGAGATGTTCAACGGCGACTCCGCGTCAAACGCGCTCGGCATGCGGCTGCTCGAGGTCGGCGACGGCAAGGCGGTCGTGCAGATGCGCGTCACCGCGGCCATGGTGAACGGCCACGGCATCGCCCACGGCGGGTACCTGTTCCTGCTCGCGGACACCGCCTTCGCCTGCGCCTGCAACAGCTACGGACCGGTGGCCGTGGCCGCCGGAGCGGACATCACCTTCGTCGCGGCGGCGCGGGAGGGCGACCTCCTGACCGCGTACGCCGAGGAGCGCGTCCGATTCGGCCGCAGCGGCATCTACGACGTCTCCGTTCGGCGAGGCGATGAGATCATCGCGGAGTTCCGCGGGAGGAGCCGCACGATCGGAAAAACTCCCGCATCTGGTGAGCGACCAGATCCCGCTCCTCCCCAGGGCATGAAGTGACCACCACGACCCGGCTCGCTCCAATGTCGACTGCCGGAGCACACCCGCGAATAACGTTCTCGCCGGCTCCGCCCGCACCTCTCGCTGGATAGTCAGCCACGGGCCACGGCTGTGCCGACCTCGACCAGGCGCGAACAGCTCCGCGCTGGGTACCGGCCGGAGACGGCGATGGGCACGTGTGCTGCCCGGTAGGCTGATCCGGTGCCTAGCCTTACCCGCGCCGAAGCCGCCGCCCGGGCCGAACTGCTGCGCGTGTCCGCGTACCACGTAGACCTGGACCTGTCCGCGGCGCGCGACAGCGCACACTTCGGCTCCACCACGACGGTGCGGTTCTCCTGCACGCGGCCAGGCAGCTCGACCTTTGCCGAGCTGCGCGCGACATCGATCGTGGCGGCCCGGCTCAACGGGGCACCGCTGCCGGCGGAGGCGTACGCGGACGGGCGCTTGCAGCTGACCGATCTACGGGCCGACAACGAGCTCGTGGTGCACGCCGAGATGCCGTACTCGAACACCGGCGAAGGGTTGCACAAGTTCACCGACCCCGAGGACGGCGAGGTCTACCTGTACGCCAAGGCGGGCCAGACCTTCGCGCCCGACATCTTCGCCTGCTTCGACCAGCCCGACCTGAAGGCGACGATCCGGCTGGCGGTCACCGCGCCGGCGACCGCGGAGGGTGACCCATCGCGTGCGCAGTGGACGGTCCTGGCCAACGGGGCCGGTACGCAGGTGGCGCCGGGGCGGTGGGAGTTCGCCGACACGCCGGTGATCTCCACCTACCTGATGACGGTGGTGGCCGGGCCGTACCACGGGCGGCACATCGTCCACGATGGAGTGCCGCTCGGCGTGTACTGCCGGCGGTCGCTGGCGGCGCAGCTGGACAAGGACAGCGAGGAGCTGTTCCGGATCACCGTGGCCTGCCTGGACCGCTACCACGAGCTGTTCCAGATCCGGTACCCCTTCGGCAAGTACGACCAGGTGTTCGTACCCGAGTTCCCGGCCGGCGCGGAGGAGAACCCGGGCTGCGTCACGGTCCGGGAGGAGCTGCTGTTCCGGTCCGCGGCGACCGCGGTGGAGCGGGAGTTTCGGGCCATGGTGATCGCCCACGAGATGGCGCACATGTGGTTCGGCAACCTGGTCACCCTGCGCTGGTGGGACGACATCTGGCTGAACGAGTCGTTCGCCGAGTACATGGGCTGGCGGGTGACCGCGGAGGTCACGGAGTTCACCGGCGCCTGGACCAACTTCGCGATCATCCGCAAGGGCTGGGGCTACACCGCCGACCAGCTCCCGTCCACGCACCCGGTGGCACCGGAGCACGTCGAGACGACCGAGCTGGCCCGGCTCAACTTCGACGGCATCTCGTACGCCAAGGGCGCGTCGGTGCTCCGGCAGCTGGTGGCCTGGGTGGGCGACGATGCCTTCCTGCGAGGGGTGCGGGCGTTCTTCCAGGCCCACGCGTACGGCAACGCCACGCTCGCCGACCTGCTCGCCGCGATCAGCGAAGCCAGTGGCCGCGACCTGACCGGGTGGGCCGAGGCATGGCTGCGCCGGCCACAGGTGAACACGTTGCGCCCCGAGGTCACCATCGGCCCGGACGGCCGCTACCGGGAGGTCACGGTCGTGCAGACCGCACCGCCGACGTACCCGACGCTGCGACCGCACCGCATCGGCATCGGGGTGTACGACGTCGAGCTGCGCCACCGGGTGGAGGTCGCCCTGGATCCGGTGGTGGACGGTGGCCGGACGCCGGTGCCCGAGCTCACCGGGGTCGAAGCGGGACGGCTGCTGCTGCTCAACGACGGTGACCTGACCTACGCCAAGATCCGCTTTGACCCGGCCAGCCGGGCCGAACTGGCCGCCCTGCTGCCGTCCATGGTGGACCCGCTGGCGCGGGCGCTGGTCTGGTCGGCCGCGATGGACGCGACCCGGGACGCCGAGCTGCCCGCCGTGGAGTTCATGGCACTGGCGATGGCCGGCCTGCCCGTGGAGACCGCGGAGGCGGTCTTCGACGGCACGTTGCGGTTCGCCCGGGAGGTGGTGGCGAAGAAGTACCTGCGGCCGGCGCTGCGGCCGGCCGCCATGACCGAGCTGGCCGCCGCCTGCCAGCGGGCGCTGCGTGCGGCGAGCCCGGGCAGCAGCCGGCAGCTGGCCGCCGCGCGCGGCCTGTCCCAGTGCGCCGGACTCGAGGAGGTCGAGCTGCTCGCCGCCTGGCTCGCCGGCCGCCAGCTCCCGCCGGAGCTGACGCTCGACGCGGACCTGCGGTGGACGGTGCTGTACCGGCTGGTGGTGATCGGGGCGGCCGGCGAAGCGGAGATCGCGGCGGAGCTCGACCGCGACCCGAGCGCGCTCGGCGCCGAGCACGCCGCCCGCTGCCGCGCGGCGGTCCCCTCCGCTGAGGCCAAGGCACGGGCCTGGGACACCATCCTCCATGACGACCAGTCCTCCGCGCGGCTGGTGACGGCCGCCGCCGAAGGGTTCTGGCAGCCGGAGCAGGAGCAGCTGACCGAGGAGTACGTGCCGCGCTACTTCGCCGAGATGCCGGCGATGGCGGCCCGTCGCCCGTCGGGCACGGCCCGGCTGGTCGCCCGGTTCGCCTTCCCGCAGTACGCGGTCTCCGCGCAGACGGTGGCCGCGGCGGAGGCGATGCTGGCGCGTGAGGACATCTCCCCCACCCTGCGCCGGGTCGTGCTCGACGAGACTGATGAGCTGCGCCGCGCCCTCGCCGCCCGGGAGATCTCCTAGCCCGCGGTAGAGGGTGACCGGCGGGTCAGCGGCCGAACGGCCGCCGCGAGGTGCGCGATGACCCGGGCCTCGCGCTAGTCCCGCGGCCGCCCGCCGAGCCCCCGGAGGAGGAGCCGCCCGACGACGAGCCCGACGACGACGAGCCCGCCGACGATGACGAGCCCGACGAGGAGGCCGCGGACGACGAGCCGGACGACGACGAGCCCGACGAGGAGCCGGAGGAGGTGCCCGATGACGAGGACCCGGAGCTCCCCGCCGATGCATCCGCGGCGCCAGGCAGTGCCCGCCGCTGCGGGCCGATGACTGACTCGTCCACCCTCTCGACCCTATCCAGCGGCCGGCGGTCAGGTCTCGCAGTCGCGCAAACTGGCCGCTCCCCGGGCGCGGGCAACCGCCCCGGTGTTCGGCCGCTAGGTCAGCGGCTCAGATCACGCCGCGTGGGCGGAGACCAGCGAGGCGAAGACCACAATGTTGTCCGCGTAGCCGATGCTGCCGCCGCGCCACTGGCCCCCGCAGGTGATCAGGCGCAGCCCCGGCCGGCTGAAGTCGCCGTACACCCGGTCCAGCGGCAGCTTCGACTTGTCGAACTGCTCGACCGAGTTCACCCGGAACACCGCGACCGAGTGGTCGCGCCGGGTCACCTCGACCCGGGCGCCAGGCCGCAGCTTCGCCACGTCGTGGAAGATGGACGGTCCGGTTTTGGTGTCCGCGTGCCCGACGATGATGGCCGGCCCGAACTGCCCGGGAGTCGGGCCCTGATCGAACCAGCCGGCCTCGTTGTGCCGTTGCAGCGGCGGTACGGCGATCGAGCCGTCGGCGGCGAGCCCGACCCGGGTGACCGGCGCGTCGACCTTGATGGACGGTATCGCGATGCGCACCGGCCTGCTGGGGTCGAGGACCGGGAACTCGCGCGGCGGCGGCTCGTCCGCGCCGCGGAACCAGTCCGGCCAGGACAGGTGGACGGCCCGGCCCAGCCCCGCGCCCACCGCCCACACCCCCGCCAGCATCAGCC
>JADGHA010000083.1 GCA_019689695.1 Micromonosporaceae bacterium
CGCCGTACTCCCCCTCCAGCACCCCGCACTCGATTTCCCGGCCCACGACCGCGGCCTCCACCAGCACCTTCGGGTCCACCGCGCGGGCGGTGGCGAGAGCGTCGTCCAGGTCGGCCCATCCGGTCACCTTGGTGATGCCGTACGACGAGCCGGCCCGGGCCGGCTTGACGAACACGGGCAGGCCCAGCCGCTCGCGATCCGCCTCGGAGAGGGAGGCGCCGGCACGCAGGACGGCGTACGGCCCGACCGGGATGCCGGAAGCCTCGGCGAGCTTCTTGGTGAACTCCTTGTCCATCGCCGCCGCGGAGGCGAAGACGGTGGACCCCACGTACGGCACGCCGGCCATCTCCAGCAGGCCCTGGATGGTGCCGTCCTCCCCGTACGCCCCGTGCAGTGCGGGGAACACCACGTCCACGTCGCCGAGCGCCCGAGGGCCGTCCACCGGGTCGAGCACGACCAGGCCGCGCGTGTCGGCGTCACCGGTGAGGACCACAGCCTGGCCGCCGTCCGCGGTGATCTCAGGGAGCCTGCGGTCGGTGATCGCCAGCTTTTCCGGGTTGCCGTCGGTCAGCACCCAGCGGCCGGTCCGCGTGATCCCGATCGGGACCACCTCGAACTCGTCCGGATCCAGCGCGCCGAGGATGCTGCCGGCGCTCACACATGAGATGGCGTGCTCAGTACTGCGTCCACCGAACACGACGGCGACGCGCGTTTTCCGTGGGCTCGTCACCGGGAGGACCTTACCCCCGGACGGCTGGCTTACGGTTGCCGCTCATCAGTAGTTGAGGCCGCGATCCGGCGGCGATGGCGACGCCGGCGGCACGGGCTCGAGCTGCGGGCGGCGCGGCGGCGGGGGCGCCAGGTCGCAGTACGGCAACACCTCGCTCTTGGCCAGGTCGACATCCGGAGCCAGCGCCATGAACACGGCAGTCGACTCCGTGGCTCGGCCCGGCTCGCACTTCTGCTCGTGCTCGTCCCGCCAGAAGCTGCCGCCCACGACGGTGCCGGCAGTGTTGCGGAAGACCACGCCGACCCCGCGCGGGGTGAGCGTCCGGCAGGAGTCGGACGTCGTGGTGTAGACCACGGTCCCGGTGTACGGCTCGTCGGCATCCCTGTCCAGCGACTGCGGCCGGGCAGCCACCGCCGGAAACGTGCCGTCGTCGGCCGCCCACCGGACGGTCTCGAAGGTCACCTGCACCTCGGCGACGGTGATCCGGTCGCCTCGGGCGTCGTCGCCCACGTACGGCACGAACCCGACCGGCACCCGCTGCCCGGGGTGGATCACCGGTACCTCCACGGTCGGCTTGCCCTGGTCGTCCGGGAACGCCGGGCGCCCGTGCGCGTCGGTGTAGCCGAGGCTGACCCGCGCCCGGTACGCCACCATGGCGCTGGTGTTCTCCACCACCGCCCCGATGCTCACTCGGTTCCGGCGTAGCCGCATCGGACCGGTGTCGGGCAGCTGAGTGAAGCCTTTCTCCACCACGCGCAGCCCACCACCCCCCGGGGCCGCGTCGGCCGGCCCGGGCGTGCCGGCCGGGGGCGCGGTCGGCACAGCACAGGCGCTGGGTTGGTCATCAACGCCGCGGCCCGACAGGGCATCACACCCCCCGGCAGCCACGGCAAGCGCCGCGGCGGCACCCGCCGCCAGCCATCGCACTGGGCACCGCAACCCGCTCATGCCTGCCCCGCCGAAAGGTAGATTTCCAGCCGCAGCCGCAGCACCCGTTCTCGCAGGTCACGGATGAACGCCGCGCCGGCCTCCGCGGCGCGGGCGGTGAACTCGTCCTCGCGCAGCCCCCGGGTGTCCGCCGTCACGCTCCACTGACTCAGCCCCCGTGCCAGGATCCGCACCCGCCCGTCGGCGCTGCCCCCGGTGGCCACCAAATCGTCGAAGCGCTGCCGGTACTCCCGGTCGCGTCGGCTTAGGCGCTCCCGCCGGACCGGCTCCCCGCCAGCGGCGCGAACGGCGGCCTGGTCGGCCCGGACCCGCGCCGCCCAGAGCAGGCGGCAGAGCGCTACCAGCGTCTCCTGGAGGCCCTGCTCGCTCGCGGCGGGGTAGTAGCCGGGAGCGAAGCCGATCCGCACCTCATCTCCGAGCATCTCGCCCCAGGCCGACCCGTCCGGGACGGTGGCCCGCACCCGCACGCCGTCCAGCGCTTCGGCAAGACCGCCCACGATCCTCCCTCCACATCAGCTTGCGTAGCCCAGGTAGTCGTCGCCGGTGACCGTGCGCGCAGTGGCGTCGGCGAGCGCCGGGCGGTTGGCCACGTACGCCGCCCGATCGGCTCGGACCGCATCGGCGAGTGCACGCAGCGCGCGGGCAATTCGGTCCTCGGCGCTGTTCACCTCTTCGGTCACCCGCTTGACCGCTTCGTACAGTGAGGTGAAGACCCCGGCGACGGTGCTGCCCTGGATGGTCAGCTCGGGCGGTTCGGGCACCTCGATGGCGCTGGCGACGAGCGACGCGCCGCCGGCGACCGCGCCAGCCGCGGCCACCGCCGCGGTGCCCAGATTCGGCACAGCAGCGAGGAAGCCTGCGCCCGCCGAGACTACGGTCAGCGCAACTCTCCACTCGTGCCCGCCGCAGGTACGGTGCATGGCGTCCAGACACTTGACCGCCGCCTCGGCGACGGCGTCGATGTCATCTCGCATCTTCGCCCAGACCTCCTGCTCGGCCCGCAGCGCCGACTTGAGCGCGCTGACAATGAGAAACTGGTTCGACGCCAGCGCCGGGAAGGGGTCGATGAAGTCGGCCTTGAAGGCCATTGCCGCGCTGCCGACCCAGTCCTGGATCAGGTCCCCCGCAGTCGCCATCTTGAACAGATCCAGGTTGGCCGGGTACGGCCCATCCTCGGCGTAGATCGGATCGTCCCGCTCCGACCCGTAGCACAGCTTGTCCAGCGCCTTCTGAAGCGACTTGATCATCGGATCGAACGACCCGGGATGCGGGGTGAGCGTGAACGGCTGGAACAGGCTCGGCACCTCCACATAGCACATTCGCTGCAGCTTCGGCAGCTCCTCGCCCACCGGGTATGGCGATCCGGTCCCCATTAGCTCCCGGTAGCCCTCGCCAAACATGATGCTGCTGATTTCCCGCACGTGATTGTCCAGCTCCTCGAAGGACATGGCGTCATCCCGCCCCGTCCCTGGCCCTCAGCCGACTCAGTTCCTCAGCGGCCCGCTGGTCCGCCTCTGCGTACAACGTGATCGCCGTCCGAACCGCGGCCGCGGTGTCAATCAGGTTCTGCGCGGTCTGGCTCAGAAACGACTGGACGGCATCGCGCAGTTCGAGCCACGGCGCGTACGCCGGGCCGTTGACGCCGCCGAACTGCGGCGGGCGCGGGAAGACCGCGGCCAGACCGGCATCCGTATCGCCAACATCCACCGCAGCGGCCGCATACACGTCGGCGACTGTCGGCAAATTGTCCGTGGCCAGCCGGTGCAGCCGGTACAGGTCCACGCCGAGCTGCGCACCGCTGTGCGGCATACGCGCCTCCCCAGTCGCTACTTCGCCGTCGGCGATCAGCGGGTACGCGATGATCACGCTCCGCAGCCAACCTGACACGCAGGCTATCAGATAGGCGAAATTATCGATGTCCGGCGCAACCGGGCCTGGCCGGGCGTCGGGCGAATCGCCGAGTCTACCGGGCCAGCGCCGCCAGTTGGGGGGCGAGCCAGGGGGCGATCCACCGCTGCACCCCGGCCGGCGTGAAGTGCAGCCCGTCGCTGCGCACCCGCAAGCCCTGGATCGACCAGGTGAACTTGCCGTCCGGACAGACCCGCTTGTTCAGGTCGATGATCGCGGGCGGTTTCGGCATGTCCGCCGCCACCTTGCGCAGCAAGGCGTTCCAGGCGTCCACTCGCGACGGTTGGTCCTCCGGGTAGAGCCCGCCGTCCGGGCGTTCGGACCGGTGCGTGTACGGCGCGGTGAGCAGCACGACCCGGGCGCCCCGGGCGCCGGCGATCTCGATGCCCTGCCGCAGCTGCCGGGTGAGGTATGCGTTGTAGTCCGGCTCCCCGACGTGCGTCCAGCGCCCGTTGAGCTTGCGGTCCATCAGCTCCCAGCGGTCGAGCAGGATCACCGCCACGTCCGGGTCGTACTTGTTGGCCGCGGCCCGCCAGCGCCCGGGCCACCGCTCGCAGCCTTCGATGTTGGTGTGCAAGGTCCCGAGCTGCTTGATCTCCGGGAGGAGGGCGATGCCGCAGCCCTGCACCGCGGCCACAGAGACGTCCAGACCCGGCGTCCGCGGCCAGTAGGTGCCCAGCGACCAGGCAACCGAGTCGCCGAAGAAGGTCACCCGCGGCAGCTTCCCCGGCTTCCGGCCTGGCCTGCGCATCGGGGATGTCTGCGCGGGCGCGGTCGACGCCCCGGGCGCCTTGAGGACCATCGGCGACGAGGGCAGCCCCTGGACCGGCGTCATCACCACGACCACGGCCGTGACGCCGGCCATCGCGGTCACGGTCGCGGCCGGCAGGACCAGCCTCGGCAGCCTCAGGCGCCGCCGGATGGGTTGCTCGATCAGCTGGTACGAGGCGGTGGCGACCGCGATGGTGACGGCGAGCCGGAACGCGAGCAGGTTGAACCCGGACATGCCGGTGCGCTCGGCGGTGAGGAACTGGTACAGCGGCCAGTGCCACAGGTATAGGCCGTACGAGATCTGGCCGACCCAGACCAGCGCCGGCAGCGCCAGGAAGCGGGCGGTCAGCCCGCGCGGGCTCGCCACGGCGTGCGCGATCACACCCGCGACCGCGGCCGCGACGAGCAGGAAGCCACCCCGGTAGAGCCAGGCGTCGGACCCGCCGGCACGGGCCAGCGCGACCAGGAAGACGCCGCCGCCGAGCGCCCCGGCGACCGCGGCGACCCACCGCGCGAGCGGCCGGGCCGCCAGCGCGCAGCCGACCAGCAGCGCCTGCGCCCGGGTGTCCGTGCCGAAGTACGCCCGGTCCAGGTCGACCGGGTCGTACAGCAGCGCCATCACCGCGGCCGAGGCGAGGGCGCCGGCACAGCAGGCGAGCGCCAGGAACCGCCGCGGGATCGCCAGCAACAGCAGCGGCCACAGCAGGTAGAACTGCTCCTCGATACCGAGCGACCAGGTGTGCTGCAGCGCCGAGGCGGGGGCGGTCTGGTCGAAGTAGCCGCCACCCTGGTAGATCATCCGCCAGTTGGCCACATAGGACAGTGCGGAGAGCGCGTCCCACCGCAGCCGCAGCGGGCTCTCCTCGGGCAGCAGGTAGTGCGCGCCGACCACGGTCACCACGAGCACGACCAGCAACGCCGGCAGCAGCCGCCGGGCGCGCCGGCCCCAGAACGCGGTGAGCCGGATCCGCCCGTGCCGGTCCCGCTCGGCCAGCAGCAGCGAGGTGATCAGAAAGCCGGAGAGCACGAAGAACGCGTCGACGCCGAGGAATCCGCCGGGCAGGAACGCCGCACCGTGGAACAGCAGCACCGCGATGACGGCCACCGCCCGCACGCCGTCGAGGGCCGGGCGGTAGGCGTACCCGGAGTCCGCGTGCCCGGCGAAGCTCATACGCCACCCCCAGAAACGGGCGCAACGTACCCCTCAGCCGGTGCCGGAAACCTTGTCCAGGGCGCCGCCTATGTCGGCGACCAGGTCGGCGGCGTCCTCGCATCCGCAGGACAGCCGCAGGAAGCCCTCGCTGACGTCGTCACCCCATTGGGCGCGACGGTCGGCGGTGGTGTGCAGGCCGCCGAACGAGGTCGCGGCGGCGACCAGGCGGGAGGCGGCCAGGAACCGGGCCACGTGCTCGGCGGAGCGCAGCTCGAACGAGACCACCCCGGGGATACGCCGCATCTGCCGCTGGGCCAGCGGGTACGCCGGGTCGCTGGGCAGACCGGGCCAGCGCAGCCTGGTCACTTCCGGGTGCTGGGCCAGCGCCGCCGCGACCGCGGCCGCGTTGGCGGACTGCCGGGCCAGCCGGAGGTCCAGTGTGGCCAGTGAACGGTGGGCGAGCCACGCCTCGAAGGGGCCGGGGATACCTCCGGTCTGGTTGCGCCAGGTGCGCAGTGCCTCCAGCAGCGCGGCGTCGCGGGTGGCCGCGTACCCCAGCAGCAGGTCGGAGTGGCCGGTCAGCGCCTTCGTCCCGGAGGCGAGCACCACGTCGGCGCCGAGGTCCAGCGGGCGCTGGCCGAGCGGGGTGGCGGTGGTGTTGTCGACCGCGACGAGCGCTCCGGCGGCATGCGCCGCCTCGGCGAGCGCGGCCAGGTCACACACGTCCAGGCCGGGGTTGGCCGGCGTCTCCAGCAGGACCAGCCGTACCCCGTCGAAGGGCGGGTACGGGCCGGCGGTGGGGGCCAGCCGCACCGACACGCCGAGCCGGTCCAGTGTGGACCGGGCGAATGCGCGCACCGCGTAGTAGCCGTCCGCAGGCAGCAGGACCGTGTCGCCCGGACGCAGGACGGCCAGTAGTAAGCCGGTGATCGCGGCCTGGCCGGAGGCGAAGGTCAGGCACGAACCGCCCTCCAGCGAGCCGATCGCGTCCTCCAGGCGGCGCCGGGTCGGGTTGTCCGACCGGCCGTAGCCGTCCGGCGCGGCCGCCGGCCCGGCCACGGGATCCAGATGGTACGGCGCGGCGAAGACCGGCCCGGGCAGGAACGGCTCGCCGGGCACCGGCTCGGGCAGCCCGGCGTGGACCGCCCGGGTGCCGTCGCCGTACGCCGTGCTCATTCGGGCTTGGTCTCCCGGCTCATCAGGGCGGTCACCGCCAGCCGCGGGTCCAGGCCCTCGTGGCAGATCCGCTCCACCTGCTCGGTGATCGGCATCTCCACGCCGTGGTCGCGGGCCAGGTCCCGGATGGCCAGGCAGCTCTTCACGCCCTCGGCGGTCTGCCGGGTCGCCTGCTGGGCCTGCTCCAGCGTCTCGCCCCGGCCCAGGTGCTCGCCGAAGGTGCGGTTGCGCGACAGCGGCGAGGAGCAGGTGGCCACCAGGTCGCCGAGGCCGGCCAGGCCGGCGAAGGTGCGCGGGTCGGCGCCGAGCGCCACACCAAGCCGCGCCGTCTCGGCCAGCCCACGGGTGATCAGCATCGCCTTGGTGTTGTCGCCGAAGCGCATCGCGGTCGCGATCCCGTACGCCAGCGCGATCACGTTCTTCACCGCGCCGCCCAGCTCGCACCCGATCACGTCGTCATTGGTGTACGGCCGGAAGTACCGCGTGGCGATCGCGCGCTGCACCAGCCGGGCCCGGTCCGGGTCGATGCACGCCACCACGGTGGCGGCCGGCTGCTCGGCGGCGATCTCCGCGGCGAGGTTCGGCCCGGCCACCACCGCCACCCGCTCCGGCTTGACCCCGGCCGCCTCGACCACCACCTCGCTCATCCGCTTGGTGGTGCCCAGCTCGATGCCCTTCATCAGGCTGACCAGCGTGGCGTCCGAGCCGACCGCGCCAGCCCACTCGGCCAGCACGCCGCGCAGCGTCTGCGAGGGCACGGCCAGCACGACCAGGTCGGCGCCGTCGAGCGCCTGGTCGCCGTCGACGGTCGCGGTCACCTGGTCGGGCAGGCGCACGCCCGGCAGGTACTCCCGGTTGCCGCGCTCGCGGCAGATCGCGGCCGCCACCTCCGGCCGCCGGGCCCAGAGGGTCACCTCGTTCCCCGCGTCGGCGAGCACCTTGGCGAACGCCGTACCCCAGGAACCCGCGCCGAGTACGGCGGCCCTCACGGGCGCTCCTCGGCGGCCCGACCGGCGGCGGGCGACGGGTGTTCCGGGACGGTCGCGGAGCTGACCTTGCCGTTCGGGTCGAAGATGGGCGGCGCCTCGGCGCCGCGCAGCACGGAGACCATCTCCCGCAGCCGCTGCATGATCATGTCCGTCATCTCGTGCAGCACCGCCTTGGTCGGCGTCGCACCGGCCCACCGGGACAGGTCGATCGGCGGCCCGGCCACCACGGTGACCGGCATCCGGGGCCGGATCCGCAGCGCCTTGGTCCGCGGGTCGAATATCCGCTGCGGCCCCCAGGTCACCATCGGGACAACCGGGGCGCCGGTGAGCAGCGCCAGCCGCGCGGCCCCGGTCTTGCCGCGCATCGGCCACAGGTCCGGTTCCTTGGTGGTGGTGCCCTCCGGGTAGAAGATCACCGCGTCGCCCGCCTTGACCGCGGCGATCGCCGCCTCCAGCGCCTTGACCGCGTCCACGCTGCCGCGGCGCACCGGGATCTGCCGCACCTGCCGTAGCAGCCGGCCCATCACCGGCACCTCGAAGAGGCTCTGCTTGGCCAGGAACTGCGGCCACCTGCCCGCGTCGTAGACGAAGTGGGCGTACACCAGCGGGTCGGCGTGCGAGATGTGGGTGGCGACCAGGATGGCTCCGCCGTCCTGCGGCAGGTGCTCCATGCCGGACCAGGTCCGCTTGGTCAGCACGGTCAGCACCGGCTTGACCGTGACCACGACGAACCGCCGCCAGAACCCCAGCCTGCGCCGGCGCGGCCTGCCGGAATCGGCCCCAGCTAGCGATCTCTGCCGTGCCACGGCTCCTCCTCCGTACCGCTGTGCCCACCGCCCGTACGGGCAGCACCCCCGTGCGAATCATGCCTGCTCGGCGGCGGTTCGGGCCAGCCAGGGTGGACCCGTACGGCCGGGACCGGCTCGGCCGCCTGGCCTGCGGCAGGATTGCTGGTGTGGGGAGCTCTCCCTGGACCCTGGTGGTGCCGGTCAAACCTCTCGACGCGGCGAAGACCCGGCTGCGCGGCGCGCTGCCGTCGGTGCCACACGAGCGGCTGGCGCTGGCGCTGGCCCTGGACACGGTGGCCGCGGCCCGGGAGTGCGCCGACGTCTGGGTCGTCTCCGACGACCCAACTGTGCACCAGGAGGCGACAGCCCTGGGGGCCCGGGTGCTGCCGGACGCGCCCAGGTCCGGGCTCAACGCGGCGGTGAGCTTCGGCGCCGCCCATGCGAGCCGGAAGAGTTGGGTGGCGGCGCTCGCCGCTGATCTGCCCGCCCTGCGCCCCGCGGAACTGGCCGAGGCCCTGGCCGCTGCCGCGGCCGAGCCGGGGCGCTCCTACGTGGCCGACGCCAGCGGGACCGGGACGACCCTGCTGGCGGCGCCGCCCGGCGGCCGGCTCGACCCGCGCTTCGGACCCGGCTCGGCGGCCGCACACGCCGCCTCCGGCGCGCGGGCGCTGGACGGCGCCTGGCCGACCCTGCGCCGGGACGTGGACACCCACGCCGACCTGGTCGAGGCGGCCCGGCTCGGCCTCGGCTCGCACACAAGCGCGCTGGTCAGCCCGCGATGGTCCACGCGGGGCGCGCCAACCACGCCGGACGTCCTCGGTGCGCGGGGTAGAGTCGCCGACATGCAGGGCACCGTCGCCTCGTACGACGCCGCGACGCGCAGCGGGACGCTGCTGCTCGACGACGGCACCGAGATCGCATTTCCGGCGACTGCTTTCGAAGCCTCGGGGCTCCGCCTGCTGCGCGTCGGCCAGCGGCTACGCATCGAGCACGACGAGTCGGGCCAGGTGACGCGGGTGACGTTGCCGACGCTCTCCTGAGCGGCGGACTACCGGTGGTGACGTGCTGACCGCCCGCGGGTCATGATTGCTGGATGACCAGGCCGCGCACTCCCGACGGGCGGTTCGCCGCGCGGACGCGCCCGGCCGGGCGGCGGGAGCAGTCTCCGGCGCCCACCGGACCGGCGCCCGCGCCATTGGAGGAGCCGCTGCCCGAGGACCGTTACCTCAACCGGGAGCTGTCCTGGCTCGACTTCAACAACCGCGTGCTGGCGCTGGCCGAGGACCCGGCCACCCCGCTGCTGGAACGGGCGAAGTTCCTGGCGATCTTCGCCAGCAACCTGGACGAGTTCTACATGGTGCGCATCGCCGACCTCAAGCGACGGCGCACCACCGGGTTGCCCACCCGCGGCGTGGACCAGCTGCCGCCGCGCGAGCAGCTGGAGGTGGTCGCCGAGCGCACCGCCGAGCTGGTGGCCCGGCACGCCCGCTGCTTCACCGAGGAGGTCCGGCCGCTGCTGGCCGCTGAGCAGATCCACGTGGTGGGCTGGGCCGACCTGGACGACACCGAGCGGCAGCGGCTGCGAGCGTACTTCCTGGACAACATCTTCCCGGTGCTGACCCCGCTCGCGGTGGACCCCAGCCACCCGTTCCCGTACATCTCCGGGCTGTCGCTCAACCTGGCCGTGATGATCCGCGATCCGGACGGCGGGCCGGAGCGGTTCGCCCGCGTGAAGGTTCCCAACAACGTGCCCAGGTTCATAGCGGTGGACCCGACCGAGGTCGCCGGGCCGGCCCACAAGCACGCCGGTGCGCCGCGGTTCCGCTTCCTGCCGCTGGAGGACCTCATCGCGATCCACCTCAGCCAGCTCTTCCCCGGCATGCAGGTGGACGAGCACTACGTGTTCCGGGTGACCCGCAACGCCGAGGTGGAGCTGGAGGAGGACCGCGACCAGGACCTGCTCTCCGCGATGGAGCGGGAGCTGGCCCGCCGCCGGTTCGGCCCGCCGGTGCGGCTGGAGGTCGCCGCGGACGTCTCCGACCGCGTCCTGGACCGGCTCGTCAAGGAGCTGGACATGGACAGCCACGACGTGCTGCGCGTGCCCGGCCTGCTGGACCTGTCCGCGCTGTGGCAGGTGTACAACCAGGTCGACCGCCCGGACCTGAAGGACCGGCCGTTCGTGCCGGCCACCCACCCGCGGCTGCGCGAAGGCGAGACGCCGCGCAGCGTCTTCGCCACCCTGCGGGACGGCGACGTGCTGGTGCACCACCCGTACCACTCGTTCTCGACCAGCGTGCAGCGGTTCATCGAGGAGGCCGCGGCCGACCCGGACGTGCTGGCCATCAAGCAGACGCTCTACCGCACCAGCGGCGACTCGCCCATTGTGGACGCGCTGGTGGAGGCCGCCGACGCGGGCAAGCAGGTGGTGGTGCTGGTCGAGGTGAAGGCCCGGTTCGACGAGCAGGCCAACATCGGCTGGGCGCGGACCCTGGAGCAGGCCGGCTGCCACGTGGTCTACGGCCTGGTGGGCCTGAAGACGCACTGCAAGACCGCGCTGGTGGTACGCCAGGAGGGCAACCAGATCCGGCGCTACTGCCACATCGGCACCGGCAACTACCATCCGAAGACCGCCCGGCTCTACGAGGACTTCGGGATGCTCACCGCCGAGCCGGAAGTGGGCCGGGACCTCACCGACCTGTTCAACACGCTCACCGGCTACAGCCGGCAGACCGCGTACCGGCGGCTGCTGGTCGCCCCGCACGGCATCCGCAGCGGCATCATCGACCGGATCGAGAAGGAGGCGGCGCGGGCCGCCGCGGGCGAGCCGGCGCTGGTGCAGATCAAGGTGAACGCGTTGGTCGACGAGGAGGTCGCCGACGCGCTGTACCGGGCCTCCCAGGCGGGTGTTCAGGTCGACCTGCTGATCCGTGGGATGTGCACGCTGCGCCCGGGCGTACCGGGGATGTCGGAGACGATCCGGGTCCGCTCGATCCTCGGCCGCTTCCTGGAGCATTCGCGGATCTTCCGGTTCGGGGCGAACGACGAGGACGCCGAGTTCTGGATCGGCTCGGCCGACCTGATGCACCGCAACCTGGACCGGCGGGTGGAGGCGCTGGTGCGGGTCACCGACCCGGCCGCGCGCGCCGAGCTGGGCCAGGTGCTGCAGATGGCGATGAGTGGCGAGTACGACGCCTTCGAGCTGCACCCCGACGGCCGGTGGAGCCGCTGCACCGACGCTCAGGGCAACCGCCTGCCCGGCCTGCAGGAGGCGCTGCTGCGCCGGGCGCTGGGCCGCGACGACACCACTGCGCCGGACCGTCCCCGGGCGGCGGTGTGACCCGGCGACGGATGGCTACGCTGGCGACCGTGCTGGAGGAGGAACGCAAGTACGAGGTCGATCCTCGCTTTGCCCTCCCCGACCTGTCCGGCTGCCTGCCCGCCGGCGGTCGGGTGCTGGAACGGCAGCCGGTCAGGCTGACCGCCACGTACCACGACACTCCCGACCTCCGGCTGGCCCGGGCCGGTGTCTCGCTGCGGTTCCGTCGCGGCGACGCCGAGCCGTGGACGGTCAAGCTCCCCTCGTCCGTGCCCGGTACCCGGCACGAGATTTCCCGGCC
>JADGHA010000084.1 GCA_019689695.1 Micromonosporaceae bacterium
AGCGGCAAGAGGGCCGGATGACCTGCCCCTTTCGGGACCTTTGGCCTCTCCGGGGCGGCGGGGAGATCACCAGACTCGGGGACGTGGACGCGCTCGACCTGGCCCGGTGGCAGTTCGCTGTCACGACGCTGTACCACTTCATCTTCGTCCCGATCACGATCGGCCTGTCCGCGCTGGTCGCGGTGCTGCAGACCGTCTGGTTGCGCACCGGCAAGAGTGAGTACCTGCGGGCCACCAAGTTCTTCGGCAAGCTGTTCCTGATCAACTTCGCCATGGGCGTGGTCACCGGGATCGTGCAGGAGTTCCAGTTCGGCATGAACTGGAGCAACTACTCGCGCTTCGTGGGGGACATCTTCGGCGCGCCGCTGGCGATCGAGGGCCTGCTGGCGTTCTTCCTGGAGTCCACCTTCCTCGGCCTGTGGATGTTCGGATGGGAGCGGCTGCCGCGCCGGGTCCACCTGGCGTGCATCTGGCTGGTGGCCATCGGCACGCAGCTGTCGGCGTACTTCATCCTGGCCGCGAACGCGTGGATGCAGCACCCGGTCGGCTACCGGATCAACGCCGAGCGGGGGCGGGCCGAGCTGACCGACTTTGTCGCCGTGCTGACCAACTCCACCGCGCTGGTCGCCTACGCCCACACGTTCATGGCCTGCTTCGTCACCGCGGGAGCGTTCATGCTCGCGGTGGCCGGGTGGCATCTGCGGCGGCGCAACCAGCCCGAGGTGTTCCGCCCGGCGCTGCGGCTGGCCGGCTGGGTGGTGCTGGTCGCCGGCCTCGGCGTGGTGGTCACCGGCGACCTGCAGGCCCGGGTGATGACCGACCAGCAGCCGATGAAGATGGCCGCCGCGGAGGCGCTGTACTCCACCACCGACGGCGCGTCGTTCTCGCTCTTCACCGTCGGCTCGCTGGACGGGCACGAGGAGCTGTTCAGCATCCGGGTGCCGAAGCTGCTCTCGCTGATGGCGACCACCTCCCCGGACGGCCGGGTGGAGGGCGTGGACAACCTGCAGGCGGCGTACGCGGCCCAGCTCGGTCCGGGCGACTACCGGCCGCTCATCCCGGTCACCTACTGGTCGTTCCGGCTCATGATCGGCTTCGGCGTCCTGGCCATGCTCGTCGCCGCGCTCACGCTGTGGCATGCCCGCCGGGAGCGCCCCCGGCTGGCCCGCTGGGTGTGGCCGGCGGCGATCTGGGCGGTGGCGTTGCCGTTGCTGGCCAACAGCACCGGCTGGATCTTCACCGAGATGGGCCGCCAGCCGTGGACCGTGTTCGGCGTGCTGAAGACCGCGGACAGCGTCTCGCCCGAGGTGGGCGTCGCCGACGTCGCGCTCTCGCTGGGGGTGTTCACCGTGTTGTACGGGATCCTCGCCGTCATCGAGCTGCTGCTGATGGTCCGGTACGTCCGGGCCGGCGCGCCCGAGGAGGAGCAGCGCCCCGCCGAGGACGGCGTCGACCGGCCGCTGGCCTTCGCGTACTGAGGGGATCGAGACGTGCAGCTGACTACCGTCTGGTTCGGACTGATCGCCATTCTGTGGTGCGGCTACTTCCTGCTGGAGGGCTTCGACTTCGGGGTGGGCGTGCTGCTGCCCGTGATCGGCCGCACGGAGCGCCAGCGCCGGGTGCTGATCAACACGATCGGTCCGGTCTGGGACGGCAACGAGGTCTGGCTCGTGGTCGCCGGCGGCGCCACGTTCGCCGCCTTCCCGGAGTGGTACGCCACCCTGTTCTCCGGGTTCTACCTGCCGCTGCTGCTGATCCTGCTGGCACTGATCGTCCGCGGGGTGGCCTTCGAGTACCGCGGCAAGGTGGACAGCGCGGCGTGGCGCAGGCGATGGGACATCGGCATCTTCGTCGGCAGCGCGGTGCCCGCGTTCCTCTGGGGAGTCGCGTTCGGCAACATCGTCCGCGGGGTGCGGCTGGACGCGGACCACGAGTACGTGGGGTCCTTCGTGGACCTGCTCAACCCGTACGCCCTGCTCGGCGGCATCACCACGCTCGCGCTGTTCACGCTGCACGGCGCGGTGTTCCTCGCGCTGAAGACCGACGGCGAGGTCCGGGCCCGGGCCGGTGCGCTCGCCGTCCGGCTCGGGCTCGCCGCGCTCCTCGTCGCCGGCGGCTTTCTGAGCTGGACGCAGTGGATGCGCACCGACCTCACCGGCGCGGTGCTGTCCGCGGCCGCGGCCGCCAGCCTGGCCGGCGGCGTCGGCGCGGCCAAGCTGCGCCGCGAGGGCTGGGCGTTTGTGGGCACGGCGGCCGCCATCGTGCTCGCCACGGTGGCCCTGTTCGCCACGCTCTTCCCCGAGGTGCTGCCGTCCACGGTGGCCGCGGCGAATTCACTGACCGTCCACAACGCCTCGGCCACCCCGTACACCTTGAAGATCATGACGTGGGTGGCGGCCTTCTGCACCCCGGTGGTCCTCGCCTACCAGGGGTGGACGTACTGGGTGTTCCGCCGCCGCCTGCGGGTGGAGGACATTCCGCAGGCGGCGGCGGAGCCGGCCGGGGGTCAGACCGAGGCCGCGGTGCGCCAGCCCGGCTTGTAGGTCTCGCGCGCCATCTTGGAGTACGGCGCCGGACTGACGATCGCCCGCACCGCGAGCTGTTCGTGCGGCTGGACGGTCTTCTTGCGGGTGCCGCCGTTCGGCTCTCCCCAGATCACCCGTACCTCGGCGCCGAGCGGGACGTCGGGGTTCACCGTGGCGAGCGAGAGCGCCCTGCGCTCGTTGGCGCTGTAGCCGGTGAACATGGACAGCCCGACCAGGTTCCCGTCGGCGTCGACCACGGAGTCGAAGTTGGACGATCCGTAGTTGGCGTTGGGCAGGTCGAAGAACTGGTAGCCGGGGCCTTCCGGGTCGGCCGGCGAGGCCAGCAGCTTGGCGAGGTCTTCGGGGTGCCAGGCCAGGGTCACCTTGCGCCGCTGGGTCTTCGGGTCGATCGCGGCCAGCGCGTCACGGCCGATGAAGTCGTGGTCGAACTTGACGAACGAGCCGTAGCCCAGCTCCCACGGGTTGGTGTAGTAGTCCTCGATGTTGTCCGACACGAAGCTGCCGGCCAGCGCGTTGGTCGCCTCGTAGCTGTCCGGGGACAACCACTCGCGGTACGGCCGCAGCTGCTCGCTGGTGTAGATGGCCGGGAGAGGCGAGGGGATCCAGCCGCTCTCCAGGGTGTTGGAGGAGTAGGCACGCGAGCCGCACGGTTCGAGGCCGAACTCCCGGCCGGCCTCCAGGATGGCGTCGCGCACCTTCTCGTACGTCTCGTACGGACCCCACAGCTCCAGGCCGGGAGCGCCCGCCATGCCGTGGCGCAGCGTGCGGACCCGCTCCCCGGCGACGTTCATGTAGCCCATCCGGAAGAAGCGCAGCTGCTCGACGGGGCCTCCGTTGACCTTCTCGATGACATCCCACGCCAGCGGGCCCTGGATCTGGAAGCGCCACAGCTCGCGCTTGACCGGCTTGCCGTAGGGCCGCATCGGCGAACGCTCGTCCAGCCGGATGTCCACGTTGTACCCGCGACTGCCCTGGAACATCAGGTAGTCGGCGACCGGGGCCCGCCCGACGAAGACGAACTCCTCCTCGGCGAGGTGGAAGAGGATGCCGTCGCCGATGACGCCACCCTCGGGGGCGACCGGGACGAACTGCTTGGCCATGTCCACCGGGAAGTTGGCCATGCTGTTGATGCCGGTGTCGGAGAGCAACCGCAGCGCGTCCGGGCCCGAGATGAAGAGGTTGACCATGTGGTGCGACTGGTCGAACAGCACCGCCGTCTTCTGCCAGGCGATCACCTCGCGGCGCCAGTTCGTGAACTCTGCCGGGACCACCGGATAGATGTAGGCCCCAAGCTGGGAGTTGCGCAGCAGCTCTACGATATTGCCCGACTGGTCCAGCAGCTCCTGCAGGTTCTTCGCGCTCATCTGGTACCCGCTCTCGCTCGACGCCCGTGGCGACTGTCGTTTTGCCTAAAGCTACGCACACGGTACGGCGGTTGACATAGAGGAATGGCTAGAGTCGACCTGCCGCTGACGGCCATCGCGACTACGTCATATGACGTAGCTGACGTGGTCGCCGGACGTACGCCCGTGCAGGTACGGCACGCGGCCGCCGCAAGCCGGTCATTTGTCGCGCCGAACTCGGCCCCGATGCCGGACGCAACCCGACCTTCGCTCGGCTCTACTGGGTAGAGGAGCGGTTCCGGCGGTTAGCCGCGGCACCCGAGGGTATGTCCTAGCCCAGGTCATGACCGCCCCCGCGGCCCGCCCGCCGCCGCTGTCGCCGTCCGTGCGGAGGAAGGAACGAGCAGGCCATGACCGTCAAGCCCGGGACTACCCCATCCTGGCGCCGGCACCGCGGGCTGGCCGACCTGCTGCGCAACGTGAGCTACGAGATCGTGCCGTTCCGCAGCACCGAGCAGGCCGTGCTCGACAACATCCCGACGACCATACCGCTGACGGTCACGGTCACCGAGGCCAGAGGGCTGGACGCCACACTCGACCTCGCCGTACGCCTGCGGCAACACGGGTACGACACCGCGCCGCACCTGGCCGCGCGACAGCTCGTCGACCAGGACCATGTGCAGGACGTGGTCGCCCGGCTGCGCGAAGCCGGCGTACGCTCGGTCTTTGTGATCGGCGGCGACGTGGCGACACCGGCCGGCAGGTTCCAGGACGCGTACGCGCTGTTGCAGGCGTTGCAGGCGATCGACCACCCGTTCGAGCGGATCGGCATCGCCGGTTACCCGGAGGGACACGCGACCATCTCGCAGGACGCGATCGACCTGGCGCTGAAACAGAAGGCGCCGATGGCGACCCACATCATCACGCAGATCTGCTTCGACGCCGCGACGACCGTCTCGTGGGCGGCGCGCGTCGCCGCCGCCGGCATCGAACTGCCGATCTACGTGGGCATGCCCGGGCCGGTGAACCGGCAGAAGCTGGTGCGGATCGCCGCCGGCCTGGGGCTCGGCCAGTCGGCGCGGTTCCTGCAGAAGCAGCAGAGCGTCCTGTGGCGGTTCCTGCTGCCGGGCGGCTACCGGCCGGACCGGCTCGCCCGGCGGCTCGCCACGGCGGCGACGCGCGCGGGCACGCACATCCGCGGCCTGCACATCTTCACCTTCAACGAGCTGCGCGGCACCGAGGCGTGGCGGCGGGAGCTGCTGTCGTCAGTCGCGGAGAAGGACGACTAGGACATGGCCGACCAGCACAATGAACCGGACTACGGGCGCCTGATCGTGCAGGGCCCCGACCGGCCGGGAATCGTGGCGAGTGTCTCCTCCGTGCTCGCCGAGCACGGAGCGAACATCGTCTCGCTCGACCAGGCGTCGAGCGACCCGCCGGGCGGCCGGTTCTTCCAGCGCACCGTCTTCCACCTGCCCGACCTGGCCGGCCGGCTGGACGAGCTGAACGAGGCGCTGAGCGCCACCCTCGGCGCGCGGCTGGGGCTCGACTTCCGGCTGGTCGAGGCGCACCGCCGCAAGCGGGTGGCGATCTTCGTCTCCAAAGCGGACCACTGCCTGCTCGACCTGCTGTGGCGGCAGCGGCGCGGCGAGATTCCGATGACCGTCCCGATGGTGGTGTCCAACCATCCCGACCTGCGTGACCAGGTGCGCCAGTTCGACATCCCGTACTTCCACGTGCCCGTGTCCAAACAGGACAAGGCGGCTGCGGAGAAGGAACAGCTGAACCTGGTCAAGGGGAACGTGGACCTGCTGGTGTTCGCGCGGTACATGCAGATCGTCTCCGGCGACTTCCTGAGCGAGGTGGGCGTCCCGATCATCAACATCCACCACTCGTTCCTGCCGGCCTTCACCGGCGCCAATCCGTACCAGCAGGCGAGGGACCGGGGTGTGAAGCTGGTCGGCGCGACGGCGCACTACGTGACCGAGGACCTCGACGCCGGCCCGATCATCGAGCAGGACGTGATTCGCGTGTCGCACCGCGACTCGGTTCGCGATCTGCAGCGCAAGGGCGCGGACGTGGAGCGGCTGGTGCTCTCCCGCGCCGTGGCGTGGCACTGCGACGACCGGGTGCTGCGGGACGGCAACACGACGGTCGTCTTCTAGCGGCCGAAGTCACGCCCGGGCACCGGGTGATGCTCTGGCGGAAAAGACCACCGCGGGTCAGCCCTGCGGCGCCACCAGGCCCTCTCGCACGGCGACGAGCGCGGCCTGAGTGCGCGAGCTGAGCTGCAGCTTGCGCAGCACGTTGCTCACGTGCGTGCGCGCCGTCCGCTCGCTGATCACCAGCTCGTCGGCGATCTCCCGGTTGGACCGGCCGTTGCCGACCAGGATCAGCACGTCCCGCTCCCGCTCGGTCAGCGCGGCCAGGCCGAATGGCCGCGAGACCATCTGGTTGGTCAGCCGCCGGGCCACCGCCGGGTCGAGGAACACCTCATCCCGGGCTGCGGCGCGGATGGCGGCCACCACCTCGTCCGGACCGGCGTTCTTGAGCAGGTAGCCGGAGGCTCCGTTGGACAGGGCGGCGTGCACCCGCTCCATCCCGCCGAAGCTGGTCAGGACGACCACCCGCACCCTGGGGTACTGCGTGGTGATCCGCGAGATGGCCAGCGCACCGTCCATTCTGGGCATCACGAGGTCGAGCAGCACGACGTCCGGTGGCTGCTGGTGGACGGCCATCGCCCGGAGCATGTCCAGCGCCTCCTGGCCATCGGCCGCCTCCGCCACGACCTCCATCCCGTCGAGCATCTCCAGATACGCCCGGATGCCGCGGCGCACCACCGCGTGGTCGTCGACGATCATCACGCGCACCGGCCCCGGCCGCGCCTCGGCACCGGCCGGATGGGCGCCGGAGTCCTGCTGCAACTGCGCTGTCACGGTCCTTACTCCGTTGCTGCTCAGTGATCCAGGTCGTCCGCGCGGTCGACATAGCGCACGCCGAGCTTGTCCAGCAGCGGGCGCAGGTTGTTGTGGTCCACGCCGAGCGTGCCGGACCGCAACACCTCGCGGTACGCCGCTTCCCTGGCGATCCTCGCCTGGCAGGCGCGAAGGACGTCAGGGGCGGCTTCCCGCCGCACGACGCACACCCCGTCGTCGTCGGCGACCACCACGTCGCCGGGTCGCACGATCTGGCCGGCGCAGCAGACGGTGACGTTGACCGAGCCGGGGGAGGCCTTCACGGTGCCCTGGGCGTGGATCGCGCGGCTCCATACCGGAAACCCCGCCTCCCGCAGCTGCGCGACGTCCCGCACACCCGCGTCGATGACCAGGCCGGCACAGCCGTGGGCCACCAGCGACGTGGCCAGCAGCTCGCCGAACATCCCGTCGGTGGACCGCGAGGACGTGGTGACCACCAGGATGTCGCCGGGGCGGACCACCTCCACCGCGGCGTGGATCATCAGGTTGTCGCCCGGATGGCACAGCACGGTCACCGCCGACCCGGCGAGGCGGACACCCTGCTGGATGGGGCGGATCTGGGGGGCCAGCAGGCCGGTCCGGCCGGCCGCCTCGTGCACCGTCGCCACCCCGGCTTCGCCGAGCTGGGCGATCACGTCCGGGTCGGCACGGTCGATCTCGCGTACGACGACATGGGCCATGGCTGCTCCTTCCCGAGGTCAGGTGCCGACGGTCAGGCGAACTCGGTCGCGACCGTCGGGAAGACCCGTTGGTACGCCTCGGCTTTGGCGGACGTCTTGTGACCGAGGTTGGCGCTGGAGTTGCGCTGCATCTGCACGCCGCGGCGCGCCCCGACGTCGGTGTAGTACTGCCAGAGGTGCTCCTGCCCCCGCATCGCGTGCATCGCCTCGACCTTGCGGTCCCACACCTCGGTGATGTCGAGCAGCAGGTCGGGCCGGAAGCCGCTCACCTCGGTCTGGTGCGGTTCGAAGCAGAACACCGGGGGCGCGCCGATGACCTCGCTGCCGGGCTTGACCCCCGCGGCCTGGGCGAGGATGCGGGCCTTCATGGCGAGCTGGAACGCCGTCGGGTGATCGCAGTTGTAGGGATCGCTGGCGGTGTGCGTCAGGACGAACGTGGGCTGCGTCTCGCGGTAGAGGTCGACCAGCCGGTCGACCAGCTCGGGTGTCTCCACCAGCGGATAGTCGCCGGCGTCGAAGGTGCGCAGGTCGGCGCCGAGGATGGCCGCCGCCTGCTCCGCCTCCGACCGGCGGATCTGCTTGATCTCCTCCAGCGTGTGGCCGGCCCGCCACAGCCGGGCCGACTCGCCGCGCTCGCCGTAGCTGAGACAGGCCACGGTCACCCGAGCGCCAGCGGTTGCGTAGAGGGCGGCGGCGCCGCCGGCGCGCCAGACGAAGTCGGCGGCGTGTGCGCTGACGATGAGCAGGGAAGCGTCTGCACGGGCCATGCCGCGAACCCTAGACGCCCTAGGCAAGATTATCTACAGTGTCGTCAACATTAAAGTTGAAAGTCCGTGCGGCGAGGAGGGCAGGACCGTGTCTTCCCGGTCGAGGCTCGACGTGCCGGGCACCTACGTCTTCGACGGCGAGTTGAGCCGCCGCGGCTACCAGCTCAACAGAATGTTCATGTCGCTGCGCCACTCGCAGAACCGGGAGCGGTTCCTCGCGGACGAGGCGGCGTACTGCGACTCCTACGGCCTGACGGAGGAGCAGCGGCAGGCGGTGCTGCAGCGGGACTGGAAGCGCCTGATGGAGCTCGGCGGGAACATCTTCTACGTCTACAAGCTCGCCATGACCGACCGCAGGTCCATGCAGTACCTTAGCGGAGTGTTCTCGGGCATGACCGAGGAGGAGTTCGTCCAGATGATGCGGGCGGGCGGACGTACCGGGGGCGCTGCCACCCGCCAGCCGTTCGGGCGCAACCCCGATGGCTGAGATCATCTGGGGGCTGGCCACCTCGCACGTGCCGTCGATCGGCGCGGCGATGGACGATGGCAGGACCCAGGATCCGTACTGGAAGCCGCTCTTCGACGGGTACCAGCCGGCGCGGGACTGGATGGCCGCGCACGTGCCGGACGTCGCGGTCATCGTCTACAACGACCACGCGAACGCGTTCGACCTTGACATCGTGCCGACCTTCGCAATCGGCGTGGACGAGTGGTACCCGGTCGCGGACGAGGGCTTCGGCCGCCGCCCGGTCCCCGACGTGCGCGGTGCGCCCGAGCTCTCGCTGCACTTGGTGGAGAAGCTGGTCGACGACGGCTTCGACCTGACGGTATGCCAGCGGATGGAGGTCGACCACGGGCTGACCGTGCCGCTGTCGATCTTCTGCCCGGAGCCGGGTGACGCCTGGCCGTGCGCGGTCGTCCCGCTGGTCGTCAACGTCATCCAGTACCCGCAGCCGACCGCCGCCCGCTGTTTCGCGCTCGGTAAGGCACTCGGCCGGGCGATCAGGTCCTTCGACCAGGACATCACGGTGGCGGTCTTCGGCACCGGCGGCATGTCGCACCAGCTCGCCGGGGAACGGGCCGGGTTCATCAATCCCCGGTTCGACCACATGTTCCTCAAGGCGATCGAGTCCGACCCGGAGTCGCTGACCCGCCTCTCCCGGGAGGAGTACGTGCGGGAGGCCGGCTCGGAGGGCATCGAGTTGATCATGTGGCTGATCATGCGCGGTGCATTGAACGAACGGATCACGCACGTGCACAGCACCTACCACGTCCCGGCCTCGAACACGGCGGCGGCGCTCGCCCTGTTCGACAACCGGCCGGCCGCGCCCGGCTGATCCGGCAGGCGCGCCGCGACACGCGCCCGCCATGGTGGGGACCGGTCACATGTTCGACATAAGTGTCTGCGATCCTGGGGGGCGTTTGGGAAGCAATCTGGGCGGCAAAGCCCTGGCCTTCCTCCACGGATGAGAGGAACATGTGACTATGCAGAATGTTGTAGAGCAGGAGCAGCTGCCTGAGGCGGCCACCCTGCTCGACACGCTGCGTATGGCGATCTACCACGGCGAGCTGACGCCCGGCCAGCGCCTGATCGAGGCGGAGGTGGCCAGCCGCTACGACGCGTCCCGGGGCGCGGTGCGCGAGGCGCTCGCGCTGCTGAGCAACGAGGGCCTCGTCGTGCGGGAGCGCAATCGCGGTGCCCGGGTGCGGCCGGTCTCGCTCGAAGAGGCGATCGAGATCACCGAGGCGCGGGCCGTGCTGGAGGGGCTGTGCGCGGCGAAGGCGGCGGAGGCGATCACCGCGCGGGAGCGGCGCGAGCTCAAGGCGCTGGCCACGCCGATGTCCGACGCGGTGCGCAAGAACGACATCATCGTCTACAACCAGACCAGCCAGCAGGTGCACATCCGGGTTCGCGAGATCGCGAAGCAGGCGACGGTGAGCGCCCTGCTGGACCGGCTGCGCTACCAGAGCGTCCGGTACCAGTTCCACGTGGCGCTGCTACCCGGCCGCCCGGCCCAGGGGCTGAAGGAGCACCTGGCCATCATCAACGCCGTCTGCTCCGGCGACCCGGACGCAGCCGAGAAAACGATGCGCGAGCACCTGTTCAGCGTCATCGAGGCGCTGCGCCGGCTCGCCGAGCTCGGGCCGTCGCCGCTGATGCCTCCGACGCCCTGGAGATAGCGGGCAGCGGTGTCATCCCAGTCGATCCGCAGCAGGCCGCGACCGGTGCCGGGCGGCGCGGCCAAGGCGGGCGCCGGGCCGGGGTACGGCAGCGGATCACGAGGGATGGGCCGGAAGGGCCGGGGGGCGAAAGGATCCTCGGCCTGGCAGGACGACCTGTTCCGCCGGCTGGCCGTCTCCGCCCCGGCCGGTCTGGTGGTGGTGGACCGGGATGGGACCCTGCGGCTGTGCAATGACGAGGCCACCCGGATCCTCGGCGACGTGGAGCGACTCCCGGATGCGCTGCTGGCCGCCCTCGACCGGGACCCGGCCGGCGACGGTGGCGAGCCGGTGGTCCTCGAGCGTGGCCTGCGCCGGCTGGAGGTGGAGTGCCGGCCGGTGCCGGCGCCGTCCCTGTCGCCGCTGCGGGCGGCCTGGCTGACCGACGTGACGCGGGACCGGCGGGTGCGCCGCCGGCTGGCCGCCATCGCCCGGGCGTCGTCCAGCGTCGCGGCCGTCGGCAACCTGGCCGCCACCCTGGACGCCGTGGCGGCCGAGGTGGTCCGGGCCGACGAGGTCGCGGCGGTGCAGGTCATCACCCTGGACGACACCGGGACGCGGATCCGGCTGCTGGGCACCGCCGGGTTCCGCGACACCAGCGACTTCATCCCCAAGCTGCACCGCTGCCAGCAGCTCGGCGCGGAGCTGAAGATGCTCACCGCGGCGGCGACGGGGAAGGTGGTCACCGTCCCGCACCGCAAGCCGCAGGTGCTCAGCGATCCGCGGTGGGCGCCGCTGCACGAGATCATGGGGCAGCCGGACTGGGACAGCTACGTCGGGGTGCCGCTGATCGTGGATGGGCGCACGATCGGCGTGCTCAACGCCTTCTGCACGCCCCGCGAGCAACCGCCGAGCGCCGAGGACATCGCCTTCCTGGTGGCGATGGCCGAGCACGCCGCCCTCGCCGTCGATCGTGCCGAGCTGGTCAGCGCGGCCGAGATGCAGGCGCGCCGCGAGGAGCGGCACCGGGTCGCGGCCGACCTGCACGACTCGGTCGTCCAACAGGTGTTCTCCATCAAGATGCGGGCCGAGGCGCTGCGGCTGGGCATCGAGCGGGAGGGCGGGGTCCCGCCCGAGTCCCTGGGTGAGCACGTGGAGGCGCTGGCCGCCTCGTCCCAGCTTGCCCTGGACGACCTGCGGGCACTGATCCACGAGCTGCGTCCGGGTGGGCTGGCGGACAAGGGGCTCATCGGCGCGGTGGCGGCCTGGGTCGAGTCGGTCGGCGCCCGTACCGGAATGGAAGTGACCTTCCGCAGCGACCTGGAGTTCCTGGCGCTGCCTCCCAACCTGGAGGACGATGTCTACCGCATCGTCCAGGAGGCGCTGCACAACGTCGTCAAGCACGCCGAGGCGACCGCGGTGACGGTGCAGCTTGCCGTCCTCGGCGTCAGCAACGACCTGCTGGTGATCGACATCGAGGACAACGGCGTCGGGTTCCGCCGGCAGCCGCAGTCCACCGGGTCCCTCGGCATGCTGTCCATGCGGGAGCGCGCGCAGCGCTGGGGCGGCAGCGTGGTGCTGCGCAGCAGGGCGGGCAGG
>JADGHA010000085.1 GCA_019689695.1 Micromonosporaceae bacterium
AACACCTACGCCTTCGGCGGCAGCGTCAGATGTGTATACGAGACCGGGCCGGGACGAGGCCGAGCCCGCGCAGCTCGTCCCGGACGAATGCGAGCTCGGCGGCGATGCCGGCGGCGAGCTGGTCCGGGTTGCGGGGCGGGCTGGCCAGCACGTCCCAGGTGTGCGTCTCCACCTCCAGATGGTCGCAGACCGCGGTCTGCCCGCCCAGCAAGGCGTCCAGGGCGTCCCGCAGCACCGGGACCGTGGTCGCCAGCGGAGGGGCCGGCTCGGCGTGCGCCGGCACGTGACAGCGCACCCGCCACGGCCCGGGCAGGTCTTCCGCCAGCGCCTCCTCCACGTCGTCGGTGCCCAGGCCGGACGCGGTCCGGGTCTGGCGCAGCAGCCCCGGCCCGGCGAGCCCGCGCAGGGTCTCCTGTGCGGCGGCCGGGTCGGCGACCTCCAGCGCCGCGGACACCTGCACCTTCACCACCGGCAGGCCCTCCTCCTCCAGCCTGGTCAGGGCCTGCACCGGGTCCTCCCAGGCGCAGGCGAGGTGGGCCAGATCCAGGCAGAGGCCGATCCGGTCGGTGTTCACCCGCCGCAACGCGC
This sequence comes from Micromonosporaceae bacterium, assembly GCA_019689695.1. Taxonomy (GTDB): domain Bacteria; phylum Actinomycetota; class Actinomycetes; order Mycobacteriales; family Micromonosporaceae; genus JADGHA01. The sequence goes on from JADGHA010000085.1 coordinate 589, forward strand.
TGACCGCCTGCTCGGTGGTCTCCACGACGCAGCCGGGCTCCGGCTCGAAGCCGACCTGGATCAGCCGGCCGGTGCGCCAGGCCACCTCGGTGAGCCCTTCGGCCAGCTCGTCCAGCACCCGGCCGGCCTCCGCCGCCGCGGCCGCGTCCCATGGCTCGCGCCAGGCCAGCGGCAAGGTGGAGACCGAGCCGCGGACCGCGTCCCCGGGGAGCAGGTCGGCGAGGATCCGGGCCAGGTTGAGGGTGTACTCCAGCCGCTCCCGGCTGGTCCAGTTCGGCTGGTACGCCGCGTACTTCGTGGACCGGTCGGCGCCGGCGCCCTCGGTCGTGCCCGGCGACGGGTACGGGGAGCCGCTGAGCGTGACCACCTCCAGCCCGTGGGCGTCGAGGTGCCGGCGCAGCCGCCGGCGCGCCGCCGGGGCGTCGGCGAGCGCGGCGGCGAGCCGCGCGGGCAGCCACAGCCCCAGGCCGACCACCTCGCCGTCGAGGTGCCGGCGCACCGCGGCGGCGTACGTATCGAGCTGCGCCAGGATGCCGGCCAGGTCCTCGGCCGGGTGGACGTTGGTGCAGTAGCCGAGGTGGACCAGCTGGCCATCCGGGTGCCGCAGCCGCATTCAACCGCCTCCCGCGCAGAATCGAACGACCGGCGCAGCTCACCCGCCCACATCGGACAGGTCCAGCCCGCCGGATCGTCGTAGAACTCTACTGGGTCGCCCCAGATCGCTCGATTCGCACGCCGGTGGTACCCCCGGGGCAGTCCCTCCCCGACCGCATGCCGTCACGACTGCCTGGCAGGACGCGGCCGGGGCCCTCGCAGGACCCGCCCCGGGGAGTCTTCGGCTACCCGCGGCGTCAGCCCACCGTGCTCGCCGGTGCCACCGGTGCCGCCTCGACCGGCGTCCAGGACGCCCCGGTCGCGGCGGAGCGGGCCACCGCGTCCAGCACCAGCTGGACCTGCAGCGCGTCGGCGAAGGACGGCTCGGGGTCCTGGCCGCTGGCGATGGCCGCGAGGAAGTCCCGCACCTCGTGGGTGAACGAGTGCTCGTACCCGATGACGTGGCCGGGTGGCCACCAGGCCGACATGTAGGGGTGCTCGCTCTCGGTGACCAGGATCCGGGTGAACCCCTGCTCCGCACCGGGCCCGGTGGCGTCGTAGTACTCCAGCTCGTTGAGCCGCTCCAGGTCGAACGCGACGGAGCCCTTCGAGCCGTTCAGCTCGACCCGCATGCCGTTCTTGTGTCCGGTGGCGAACCGGGTCGCCTCGTACGTGGCGACCGCGCCGCCGTCCAACCGCGCCACGAACAGCGCGGCATCGTCCACAGTGACCGGACCATACGCCGGGCCGTCACCGCCGTTGCCGCCGGCGGTCGTGGTCGCGGCGAGCCCTCGGGAGGAGACCGGCAGCGGGCGCTCGGTGACGAAGGTCTCGGCGATCCCGCTGACACCGGTGATCCGCTGGCCGGTGACGTACTGGGTCAGGTCGATGATGTGCGCGCCGATGTCGCCCAGCGCGCCGGAACCGGCCCGGTCCTTCTGCAGCCGCCACACCAGGGGGAACTGGGGATCGACGATCCAGTCCTGCAGGTACACCGCGCGCACGTGCCGGATCACGCCCAGCCGCCCAGAGGCCACGAAGTCGCGCATCAGGGCGACCGCGGGCACCCGCCGGTAGTTGAACCCGCACATCGACCGCACGCCGGCGGCGCGGGCCGTGGCCGCCGCATCGACCATGGCCCGCGCCTCCCCCACGGTGTTTGCCAGCGGTTTCTCACACAGCACGTGCTTGCCGGCGGCGAGCGCGGCCGTCGCGATCTCGGCGTGGCTGTCCCCCGGCGTGCAGATGTCGATCACGTCGATGTCGTCGCGGGCCACCAGCTCGCGCCAGTCGGTCGCGTGGCTTTCCCAGCCCAGCCGCTGCGCCGCCGCCGCCACGTTGGCGGCGTTCCGGCCGCAGATCGCGGCCATCCGCGCCCGCACGGGCAGGTCGAAAAAGCGGTTCACGGTACGCCAGGCCTGCGAGTGCGCGGCGCCCATGAAGGCGTAGCCGACCATGCCGACGCGAAGCTCCCGCGGAGCCGGTCCGCTCCCCGCCATCCCGCCCATCGGTGCAGTGGACACGTGAGGTCTCCCCCCAGTTGGTTCAGAACCCGAGCGGCAGGTACGCGCTCGCGTTTTCCTTGGTGACGGTCTCCGACGCCAAAATGATCTCCTTCGGCACCTGCAGCTCGGCCAGATCGGACATGCCCCGGCCCTGGGCGATCAGGCGGGCCAGCGAGATGGCGGACGAGGCCATCGAGGGGCTGTAGGTGACCGTGGCCTTCAGCACCGTGTTGTCCGCCTGGATCGCTTCGATCGCCGCCTTCGACCCGGCGCCGCCGACCATGATGAACTCCTTGCGGTTCGCCTGGTTGATCGCGGCGAGCACGCCGACGCCCTGGTCGTCGTCGTGGTTCCACAGCGCGTCGATCTTCGGCAGCGCCTGCAGCAGGTTGGCCGCCTCGCGCTGCCCGCTGTCGATGGTGAACTCGGCCGCGCGCCGGTTGGCCACCCGCATGCCGTGCTGGGCCAGGGTGTCGTTGAATCCCTTGGTCCGCTCCTGGGTCAGCTCCAGCGAGTCGATGCCGGCGATCTCGGCGATGATCGGGTTGCTCACGCCCTTCGCCTTCATCTGCGCGGCGATGAAGTTCGCGGCGGCAACGCCCATGCCGTAGTTGTCGCCCTTGATCTGCAGCCGGTACGCCAGCGCGTCGGGGAAGGCCCGGTCCAGGTTGACCACCGGGACGCCGGCCTGCATCGCCTCCAGGCCGAACGAATTGAGCTCCTTGCCGTCGTGCGGCAGCACCACGATGATGTCCGGCTTCTGCGCCAGGAGCGTGGCCAGCGCCGCCCGCTGGGCCGCCGCGTCCGCGCCGGCCTCGACCGTCTTCAGCTCCACATCGGAGTACGTGGCCGCCTGCGCCTTGGCGTTGTTGGTGATGGCGGCGATCCAGCCGTGGTCCTGGGCGGGCGCGGAGAAGCCGATGACCACCCGCTTGCCCGGGCTGGCGTTCGCGCCGGCCTGGTTGGCGCCGGTCTGCGCGGTGTTCGGCGTCTCCTTCTCGTTGCTGGTGCATGCGGTGAGCAGCGCGCCGGCGCCGACCGCGGCGGAGCCGAGGAGCAACCGGCGACGGGTCAGGTCGCTACCTGCGTGAGCCATGAGGACCTCCAAAGGGTCAGTCCATCCCGGCGGCCGTCTTATTCAGACGGTCGACAATGGAATATTGGCGGCTAGGACTTGCTTCTCGCGATGATCTGGTTTCTCGACAGGAACTGGCTCATCGACTTGAACTGGACCTGCTGGACCAGCACGGCGGCGACGATGATGCCGCCCTTGACCATGTTCTGCACCTCGGTGGACAGGTTGTTGATGGCGAACAGGTTGGTGATGGTGGAGAACACCAGCACCCCGAAGAGGGCACCGATGATCGTGCCGCGGCCGCCGGAGAGGAGCGTGCCGCCGATGATCGCCGCGGCGATCGCGTCCAGCTCGTAGAGGTTCGCCATGGCCGCCTGGGCGGAGGTGGCCTGGGCGGTCAGCATGATGGCGCCGATGCCGCAGCACAGTCCGGACAGCGCGTACAGCAGTACGGTGTGCAGCCGCACGTTGATGCCGGCCAGCCGGGCCGCCTCCGGGTTGCCGCCGACGGCGACGGTCCGGCGGCCGAACGTGGTGCGGTTGAGCAGGACCCACCCGGCGGCCACCACCACGGCGAGGATGATGACAAGCTCCGGTATGCCGAGCACGTCCCTGCTGGCGATGCCGTTGATGACCGAGTTGGTCGACACCTGGGTCTGCTTGTTCGAGATCTGCGCCGCCAGGCCCCGCGCGGCCACCAGCATGGCCAGCGTCGCGATGAACGGCACCAGCCGGCCGTACGCGATGAGCACGCCGTTGACCAGGCCGACGCCGAGCCCGACCACCAGCGCCGTGAAGATCATGCCGCCGGCGCCGTACTCCTGGGTGGCGACCGTGGTGCTCCACACGCCGGCGAGCGCGACGATGGCGCCGACCGACAGGTCGATACCGCCACCGATGATCACGAATGTCACGCCGACCGTGATCACGCCGATCGCCGAGGCCTGCTTGAGGATGGTGAAGATGTTGTCCACCACCCAGCCACCGTCGCTGTAGAGATCGGGCTTGGTGACGGCGCCGATGCCGAACAGCGCGGCGAGCACCACCACCAGGCCGAGGTTGCGCCGGACCGGCTCGCCCGCCTCGTCCCGCCACCAGCTGCGCCGCGGCGGACCGCTCGGGGGAGCCTCGGGCGCCTGGGTCAGTTCCACCTGCCTGCCCGCCTGCCCACCAGCCGCTTCCATCACGAGACCTCCGTCAGCGAACCCGCCATCACCAGATCCAGCACCCGGTCCTCGTCCAGCTCGCCGGCCGGGGCCTCGTGGACCACCCGGCCCTCGCGCATCACCAGCACCCGGTCGGCCAGCCCCAGCACCTCGGGCACCTCGCTGGAGACCAGCAGCACCCCCGCCCCGCGGCCGGCCAGCTCCCGGATCACCTGGTACAGCTCGGCCCGCGCGCCGACGTCGACCCCGCGGGTGGGCTCGTCCAGCAGCAGCAGGTCCGCGGTGCCCCCCTGCGCGTGCCGCCCGGCGCCACCCACCAGCCACCGGGCCACCACGACCTTCTGCTGGTTGCCGCCGGAGAGCGTGCGCACCGGTCGCCGCACGTCGCGCGGGCGCAGGTCGAGGTCGCCCGCGACCCGGTCCGCCTCCGCGCGTTCCCGGCCGGAGTTGGTGAACCCGCCGCGGGCGTACCGGGCGAAGGTGGCCAGGGTGATATTGCGGTAGATCGGCTCGCCGAGCAGCAGCGCCTGGCTCTTGCGCTCCTCCGGCGCCATGCCCAGTCCGGCCCGCACGGCCGCGCCCACGCTGCCCGGACGCAGCACCCGGCCCCTCACCTGGACCGTGCCGGAATCCGGCCGGCGCGCGCCGAAGATGGTCTGCAGCAGTTCCGAACGGCCAGAGCCGACCAGGCCGGCGATGCCCACGATCTCTCCGCTGTGGATGGTGAGCGACACGTCGGTGAACTCGCCGTGCCGGGTCAGCCCGTCCACTCGCAACAGTTCCGGTCCCCTTGTGGCCACCGCCGGCCGGTCCGGGAAGACGTACTCGATGGTGCGGCCGGTCATCCGGCTGACCAGGTCGCGGGTGGGCGTGGTGCGGGCCGGTAGGTTCGCCGCGGTGGTGCGCCCGTCCTTGAGCACGGTCACCCGGTCGCCGATCTCGCGGATCTCCTCCAGCCGGTGGGAGATGTAGATGACCGCGATGCCCTGCGCGGTGAGGTCGCGGATGATCCGGAACAGGTTGGCCACCTCATCGTGGGCCAGCATCGCGCTCGGCTCGTCCATGATGATCAGCCGGGCGTCGTGGGACAGCGCGCGTACCATGCTGACCACCTGCTTGCCGGCGTTGGGCAGCTTTCCGACCGCGCGACCGGGCGGGATCTCCGGGTGCCCCAGCCGGGCCAGGACCTGCCTGGTGCTGCGCGCCATGTGTCCTCTCCGGACGAAGCCCAACCGGCGCGGTTCGTGGCCGAGGAAGGCGTTCTCCGCCACGGACAGCTCGTCGACCAGGTCCAGCTCCTGGTAGATGGTGGCGATGCCGGCCTTCATCGCGGCGTGCGGGTTGGCGAAGCTCACCGGCTGGCCCAGCCATTCGATGCGGCCTGCGTCCGGCCGGTGCGCTCCGGAGAGCACCTTGATCAATGTGGACTTTCCGGCGCCGTTCTGCCCGAGCAGGCAGTGCACCTCGCCGGCGCGCACCTCCAGCTCGACGCCGTCGAGCGCGCGTACGCCCGGGAAGGTCTTGACCACGCCGGTGAGCCGGAGGATGGCCTCGGTCATGACGCCGCCTGCTCGAAGGCCACGTCGCTGGCGAGCACCGCGGCTCCGGTCACGCCGGCGCGGGGCCCCAGCTCGGAGAGCACCACCGGCAGGTTCCCCGTGGCCAGCGGCAGCGACCGGCGGTAGACCACGCTGCGGATCTCGGCGAGCAGGATGTGTCCCAGCTGCGCCAGCCCGCCCCCGATGACGATCATCGACGGATTGGCGAAGCTGACCAGGCTGGCGAGCACGCCGCCGAGCCGCCGGCCGCCGTCGCGGATCAGCTTGATGCAGGTGATGTCGCCCTCGCTGGCCCCCTCGGCGACGTCCCGCGCGGTGACCGCGCCGCTGCTCGCGAGCCGCTCGGCCAGCGCCGGGGAGGCGCCGCTGCGCGCCGCCGCCGCGGCTTCCCGGGCCAGTGCCGCCCCGCTGAACATCGCCTCCAGGCAGCCCACGTTCCCGCACGAGCAGACCGGTCCGTGCGAGTCGACCTGGATGTGCCCGATGTCGCCCGCGCAGCCGTCGGTCCCCCGGTACACCTCACCGAAAAGGTGGATCCCGCAGCCGATGCCGGTGCCGATCTTCACGAAGAGGAAGTCGTCCACCGAGTGCGCCACCCCGCCGTGCCGTTCCCCGATCGCCATGATGTTCACGTCGTTGTCCACCACGGCCGGGCAGCCGTGCTCGCGGGTCAGGAACTCGCGCACCGGGAAGCGGTCCCACCCGGGCATGATCGGCGGGGAGACGGGCACGCCGTCGCGGAAGCTGACCGGTCCGGGCACGCCGATGCCGATGGCGTCCAGCCGCTCGTACGCCCCGTCGGACTTCGCCTTGGCCAGCAGCTCGTTCACCCGCTGCAGGATGGCCCGCGGGCCGGTCCGGATGTCGGCCGGCTCGGCGTACGCGGTGACCGGCTCCAGCCGCCCGTTGGTCACCTCGACGTCGATGGAGCTGGCGCCCAGGTCCACGGCGGCGAACCGCAGGTGCGGGTTGAGCTCGACCAGGGTGGACCGCCGCCCGCCGCGCGAGGCGGCCATTCCGGCCTCGGCCACGTACCCGGTGGCGACCAGCCGCTCCAGCTCGGCGAGCAGCCGGGGCCGGGGCACCGCGAGCTTGTCGGCGAGCTCGGCCCGGGAGATCGCGCCCTCGTCCCGCAGCAGCCGGAGCATCCGCAAGTAGAGCGGCACGGTCTGGTGCACGGCATGCCTCCGCTCTGGCTACGGTCCGTCACACAACCGGAATCCTCCGGTGTTGTGCCCGTCACAGTAGAAGGCTTCCGGTGCGCCTGTCCAGACTTCGATTCAATCTGGCACGAACTTTTGTCTTGATCAGCGAAAGTGAGGCAGCACCCTACCGAGGGGCCGTCGGCTGCGGCGGCCGCGCCCGCTCGCGGGCGGCGTCCGAGATCGCGATCCCGGCGAGCACGGCGGCCACCGCGGCGGCAGCCACCAGCGACGGCGTGCGGACCAGAGCCGGTGCGGTACCGGCGAGCACGCCCGCGCCGACGAGCCGGGACCAGGACACGCGGCTGAACACCCCGTACTCCAGTGCGCCGCGCCCGAGAAGAAACAGCGCGGGGCCGCCGAGAACGGCCGCGGCTTCGGCGGAGTCGTTGCTCCCGTCCGGATGGGCGATGGTGAGCTCGAACCCGGCCGCGGCTGCGACGATGCCGATCAGCATGACCAGGTGAGCGAAGGACAGCCACAGGGCGAGGCGGCCGGGGAGACGAGCGATCGCGATCGCGGCGGGCAGCAGCTCCCCTGCACGGTAGATGTAGATCCGCCAGAACAGGACGGTGGTGATGAACGACACCGCGAACGCGCCCGCTCTGGCGGGACCGAGGTTGCTGCCGCTCGACGTGATGCCGATGACGAGAACGAGCTCGCCGAGGGCGACGATGAAGAACTGCCGGTACCGCTCGGACAGATGCCCGGCAACGATCGGCATCTCCGCTTCTTGCGGGCGGCCAAGCCGGGGGACCGGCAGGCGGAAAATCTGGGCTGCGTAGTCCAGCGTTATCGCCGACGCCCACAAGACCCCACGGATCACGCCCTCGGGGAAAAGCGAACCCACGATCCACGGCACAGCGGACAGGCTGAACCAGAACAGCACGCGTGCGGCGCGGCGCTGCGCCGGGTGACCGCGAAGCGCGGGCACCAGGAACAGGCCGCGGCCGAGGTGGATCGCGACATACGCTCCGGCGAAGGCGGGGCCTCGCTCGCCGAACGCGGTGGGGACCGCCACCGCCATGACCAGGCTGGCGAACATGGTCGCGACGACCAGGAGCTGGATCGGCGTCTGCTCAGGGTCGTACAGGTCGGTGATGAGCGCGGTCACGAGCCAGACCAACCAGAGGGCGAGCAGTACCAGAAGGGTCTCGGCGGCTTCGGTCATGACGATATGACGCTGGGAGGTGATGTCCTCGACCAGCCGCTGCGAGACCCGGGTGAGCGCGAACACGAACACCAGGTCGAAGAACAGCTCCAGGAATGTCACGTGCTCCGGCTGTCCTGGCTTGCGCAGCAGCCGGACTCCCCAGCTGGTCGTCATCGGTCCGTCCCGTCGCGTCGCGGTAGCGACAGGTGTCGTCTCCCCGGTGGCCGATCGGAAACCGATCCTCCCCCTGACCGGATCACCGGCCTTTCGGTAGTGCCGGGGTGCGCGTCGCCGGTGCGGTACCGCCAGGCGAATCCAGGTGACTGGCTCGGCCAGCCGGTTGCTCCGGTCGACCGGCGCGTGGAACCCCTCGAGTGCGCCGGGGGAACTACGGCCGCGCCAGGTTGACCCGGGCGAACTGGACCGTGGTCACTTGAGCAGCAGCTTGCCCATCCGCCGGCCGGCCACGGACAGGCCGAGGAGGGTCGCGGCCAGCAGGTACCCGGCGTGGCCCACGGCGGGCCAGCCGGCCGAGCCCATGCTGATCGCCCGAAGCAGCTCGACCGAGTGGTAGAGCGGGGTCAGCTCGACGATCACCCGTAGCGCCGCCGGGTAGCTGTCCGGCGGCACGAACGTGCCCGAGAACAGAAACAGCGCGTACTGGGCGCTGCCCATCAGGTCGAAGTCCTGCCAGCTGCGCATGAACGTGGTCAGCGCCATGCCCAGCGCACCGAACGCGAAGCCGACCAGCAGGCTGGCCGGGAAAGCGAGCAGCGCCCAGCCGGCCGAGGTGAGGCCCATCGCGACCATGATCACCAGAAAGCCGGCGGAGTAGATTGCCCCGCGCACCATTGCCCAGGACAGCTCGCCGAGCGCGATCTCGAACGGCCGCACCGGGGTGGCGAGCACGCCGTCGTACAGCCTCATGAAATTGATCTTGCCGTAGAAGTTGAAGGTGCTCTCGGCGAGCGCGCCGTTCATGGCCGAGGCGGCGAACATCGCGGGGGCGACGAACGCCGCGTAGGAGACCGTCCGTCCATCCGGGAGGGTGAGGTCACCGATCAGCTCGCCCACGCCGACACCGATGGAGAACAGGTAGAGCAGTGGCTCGAAGAACCCCGACAGGATCACCAGCCAGTACGCCGGGCCGGAGCGAAGCGCGCTGACGTTGCGCTGCGCTACCGCGGCCGAGCGCTGGCCGGTGCCCTCGAAGCTGACCAGCCGGGGCAGGACAACTGTCAGCATCTAGATCACCAACCGGCGGCGGAACTGGCGGAGCGCGAGCGGGAACCCCGCGGCCGCCCAGACGGCCAGGTAGAGCAGGTGCCCGGAGACCGACCAATCCGGCGCGACCCCCAGCGTCGCCGCCCGGCACAGGTCGACGCCGTGCCACAGGGGCAGCGCGTACGCCAGCGCCCGCAGGCCGACCGGCAGCGACTCGACCGGGAAGAAGGCGCCGGAGAAGAGCGTCATCGGGATCACCGCGAAGCGGAACAGCAGGGTCAGGGAGCCGTCGAACCGGATGCTCGCGGTGTACGCGTGGACCGGCGCGGCCACGGCGAGGCCGACCAGCCCGGACGCCGGCAGCGTGGCCAGGGCCCAGGGCGAGTGCAGGGTGCCGAAGGCGGCCATCACCGCCAGGAACGCCGCGCAGCTGGCCAGCACCCGAACCAGGACGAAGGCCAGGTGCCCGGCGAGCATGTCGGAGACCCGCAGCGGCGAGGCGAGCTGGGCAAAGTACACCCTGATCCACTCGAAGCCGCTGAACACGCGGAACGTCGACTCGGACAGCGCCACGTTCACCGCCGTCGAGGCGAGCAGGCCGGGGACCACCCAGTCCAGGTACGGCACACCGTCGATGCCCTGGTCGACGAAGCCGCCCACGGACAGGCCGAAGCCGAGCACGGTGAGCAGCGGCAGCACGAACGAGGAGAGCGCGCTCGCCCGCCAGGTGCGCCGGTAGCCGACCAGGTTGTACTCCAGAACGGCCAGCATCAGTCCACCAATGTCCGGCCGGTCAGGTGCAGGAAGACGTCCTCCAGGGTGCTGCGCCGCACCAGCACGCTCGCCGGGGTGAGCGCCCGGTGGTGCACCGCGGCCGCGGCGGCGTCACCGTCGGCCACGTAGAGCAAGATGCGGTCCGGCAGCACCTCGACCCGCTCGCCGAGGCCGGCCAGCTTGCCCGCGTAGTCGTCCAGCGAGTCGGTGGCGAACCGCAGCTCCACCACCTCCCGCGTGGAGTACCGCTCGATCAGCTCGCGCGGGGAGCCCTCCGCCACGATCTTGCCGCCGTCCATCACCACCAGGCGGTCGCACAGTTGCTCCGCCTCGTCCATGTAATGGGTGGTCAGCACCAGCGTCACGCCCTGCTGCTTGAGCCGGAACAGCCGCTCCCAGACCAGGTGCCGGGCCTGCGGGTCCAGCCCGGTGGTCGGCTCGTCCAGCAGCACGATGTCCGGCTCGTTCACCAGTGCGCGGGCGATGGTCAGCCGGCGCTTCATGCCGCCGGAGAGCGGCTCGACCTTGCTGGCGGCCCGGTCCGAGAGCTGGACGAAGTCCAGCAGCTCCAGGCTGCGCTGCCGGGCCACCTTGCGCGGGATGCCGAAGTAGCGCGCGTAGGTGGTGAGATTTTCCAGGACGGTGAGCTGGGGGTCGAGGTTGTCCATCTGCGGGCAGACCCCCAGCCGGGCGCGGATGCGCGGGCCGTCCCGCGTCGGGTCCATGCCGAGGATGCGCAGCGTGCCGCCGCTGGGCGGGGAGACACAGCCGATCATCCGCATGGTCGAGCTCTTGCCGGCGCCGTTGGGCCCGAGGAAACCGAACGCCTCGCCGGCCGCCACGTCGACGTCGATCCCGTCGACGGCGGTGAACGAGTCGAATCGTTTCACCAGGCCGCGGGCGTGGATGAGGGGCTGGTCAACAGGCACGGGCCGACCCTAGCCCGCAGGGACGACACTCCCAACCGAGTTTCGCGGCGCCCGGGCGCCGGGGGCTGGCCCGCCTGGCGGGTACGCACGGCTCCAACCGCGGCTCAGGTCACCTCAGGGAGCGCGTGTATCCGTCGCTCAGCGAGATCCGGCAGGTGTCGCGCAGCCACGGCGAAGTCGTTGTCATCGTGCAAGACCACCAGGCCTCGGATGGCCGCACACGCAC
>JADGHA010000086.1 GCA_019689695.1 Micromonosporaceae bacterium
CCGCGGGCGCGGCCGGGGAGGCGGCGGCCGCGGGCGGGACCTGGGAAGCGGCGGCCAGGGGCTCGCCTGACGCCGCCGCGGCGGGCTCCACGGCAGCGCCCGCGGGTGCCCGTACGCCAGAGTCAGGACGGGCCGGCGCGGACCCGGCGGCAGCCGGCGGCGCCGGGTCGCCGGAGAGGCTGAGCCGGCGCTCCATGCGTTCCAGGCGCTGCAGCAGTGCGCCGGTCGAGTCGTCCGCGCCCGGCAGCAGCATCCGCGCGCAGATCAGCTCCAGCAACAGCCGCGGCGCGGTGGTGCCGCGCATCTCGACAAGTCCGTTGTGGACGATGTCGGCGCAGCGCGAGAGGGTGGCCGGCCCCATCTGCCGCGCCTGCGCGGCCATCCTCGCCAGCTGGTCGGCCGGCGCGTCGAGCAGGCCCTTGTCGACCGCGTCCGGCACCTGTTGCAGCACGATCAGGTCGCGCAGCCGCTCCAGCAGGTCGGCGGCGAACCGCCGGGCGTCGTGGCCGGCCTCGGCGACCCGGTCGATCGTGGCGAACGCGGCGGCGCCGTCCCCGGCCGCGAGGGCGTCGCACATCTCGTCGATCAGGGCGACGTCGGTCACACCGAGCAGCGCCGCCGCCCGGGCGTAGCTGACCCCCTCCGGACCGGCGCCGGCGATCAGCTGGTCGAGCACCGACAGGGTGTCCCGCACGCTGCCGCCACCGGCCCGGACCACCAGCGGGAACACCGCCGGCTCGACGACCACTCCCTCCCGCTCGCAGAGCCGCTCCAGGTAGGGGCGGAGCACGCCGGGCGGGATCAGCCGGAACGGGTAGTGGTGGGTGCGCGACTTGATCGTCGGCAGCACCTTCTCCGGCTCGGTGGTGGCGAAGACGAACTTGACGTACTCCGGAGGCTCCTCGACGAGCTTGAGCAGGGCGTTGAAGCCGGCCGACGAGACCATGTGCGCCTCGTCGATCACGTAGATCTTGTACCTGCTGTTGACCGGTGCGAAGAACGCCCGCTCGCGCAGGTCACGGGCGTCGTCCACGCCGCCGTGGCTGGCCGCGTCGATCTCGATCACGTCGATCGACCCGGCGTCGGTGGCCAGCGCCACGCACGACTCGCACTCGCCGCACGGGTCCGGCGTCGGCCCTCGCACGCAGTTGAGCGACCGGGCGAGGATCCGCGCGGAGGAGGTCTTGCCGCAGCCCCGCGGCCCGGAGAAGAGGTACGCGTGGTGCAAGCGGCCGCTGCGCAGCGCCTGGGACAGCGGCTCGGTCACGTGCTCCTGGCCGATCACCTCGGCGAAGGTCCGCGGCCGGTACTTGCGGTAGAGCGCCAGCGCCATCGCCCGCACCTCCTCTCGCGGCGAACCCGGGCCATTCTCCACCCGACGGGAGCACCTTGCCAGGAGGGTGTGACATCGGGGGGAACGAGAGCACCCCCCGTGCACCCGCCAGAGCTCGCTTATCCTTGCTGCCTTCCGGCCCTGGGGAGGTTCACGAGGTGACGCCGCACGAGGGGCTTGCCGGCAAGCCTACCCGGTCCGCCCGCGCGACCGCCGGGCAGGTTTGGGTATCCTGGCCGGCGGAGGATTCGCCTAGCGGCCTAGGGCGCACGCTTGGAAAGCGTGTTGGGGGCAACCCCTCACGAGTTCGAATCTCGTATCCTCCGCACCCGCAAGCAGGGTGAACGCCCGGCGGACCGGTACCGGTCCGCCGGGCGTTGATCTTGTGGTCTCGGTATCGGTCGCAGTCGGGGCTGCGACCAGCACACATGCCGGGCGGGTTCACAGCGAACCGAGGTGCAGGCCGCGTGGAGCGTCGGTTGTACCTGGGTCAAGGTCCAGCCTTGGCCACCTGGCACAGCTCACCGTGCTGAAGCTGAGCGAGTGGTCTCGGTTCTGGCCTCATTCGCCACCGTTCAGCGGGGTCCGCGGATGCTCGCTCGCTGCGTCCTGCCCTGGTGACGGACGGTTAGTACCCCCGTAAACAGCACGGCACAGACCTGGAAATCGTGTTGGGGGGAACCCTCACGAGTTCAAATCGTCCCTGAACCGGCCACGATCAGCCCTCGATCTGGTGAATGGGTGCCGATCGGTCAGGCGGAACGCGCAATTCGGCGGACCCGCGTTTCCCACCGGCAACTGCTAGCCTCCCTGTCCACGTCGCGTTTTCCGTCCTGGAGGTATGACGATCATGGCTTATCGGGATCGGGCTGTCCGGCGCGCCACGCCGCTGCTTCAGCCGAACGAGCAGCTACAGCACATCTTTCCCGCCGAAGCCGGTGCTCACCCCATTCTGGCCCGAGGGTTCGGCCTGCTCGGCTGGCTCCTGTTCGCCGAGCCGCGCGTCATCGCGGTCACCGACCAGGCAGTCGTGGTTTTCAAGGCCAACCTCAACGGCACGCAGCCGAAGGAAGTCCTCGCCCGGCTCCCCCTGGGCTCACTGCAGGGGCAGCCCCGCGGTTTGTGGGGCAAGGTGCAGGTCGACGGTAAGCGGATGTACGTGCACAGGAAGTTCCACAAGGAGGTCAACGCCGCCCTTGCCGGGACCGCCACCGCGGCCTGATCGAGTCGCTCGCCGACCACGACGAGCGGGTGCTGCGTGCTGGCATGGTCGTCCCTGGTGCGCCTAAGCCAATCGCGCAGCGCCTGCTCGCCCGGCCGCCGTGGTCCAGCACAAAACTGGCGTAGGCGGTCGTTAATCGCCGACAACGACTAATCAACACGGAACCCCTCATTCAGCGGTTGGGGCGCGCACAGAAGTGCGCCACGGCTCGATCGTCGCAATTTGCCTGATCTGCGGGCGATTCTCCGGCATGGGATAGGTGCCCCTACTGCCGGGTACCTCCGCTAAATCGAACTTATGATGGGACGCGCTGACCGCGGACTTGGACTTTCGCCGGCGATCCGCTGAAAAACGTGCTGGATTTGGCTGCCGAAGCTCCGGCCACGAGGACGCCGGCAGCAACGGGTAGGGCGACGGGTAATCGATGCTGCATCGCCGGACCCGAGAAAGGCAGCCGCGGCGACGTCATCGGGCCCAGACCCTGATACGTCAACCAGGACACCGTTGCGCCGCGGGCGCCCCCCGCCAAGCGGAGAGAAAAAAGCGGTGGCGGCGGGATTTGAACCCGCGGAGGGCGTAAACCCTCACGCGCTTTCGAGGCGCGCTCCTTAGGCCGCTCGGACACACCACCGCCGGAAAGGGTACCTGACCGCCGGCTGCGGGGCGACTCCGGTGGCACCGGCCAGACGGCAGGCGGCCCGGGGTTCGGGTCCGGGCACGGCGGGCGCCGGGCCGGCTGGCAAGATCTGCGGCATGAGTACGCATATCGGTGCCGAGCCGGGCGAGATCGCCGAGCGGGTCCTCCTGCCGGGCGACCCGCTGCGGGCCAAGTGGATCGCGGAGACCTACCTCAAGGACGCGAAGTGCTACTCCACGGTTCGTAACATGCTCGGCTTCACCGGGACGTACCAGGGAGTGCCGGTCTCGGTCCAGGGCACCGGGATGGGCATGCCGTCCGCGTCCATCTATGCCCACGAGCTGATCAACGACTACGGCGTGCGGACGCTGATCCGGGTCGGCAGCTGCGGGTCGATCCAGGATTCAGTCAGGCTGCGCGACGTGATCGCGGCGAGCGGCGCATCGACCGACTCGGCGATGAACCGGGTGCGCTTCGACGGGTTGGTCGACTACGCCCCGGTCGCCGACTTCGGCCTGCTGCGTGCGGCGGCGGAGGTGGCCGAGCGGCGCGGCGTGCCGATGCGGGTCGGGCCGATCATGGCGGCGGACGCCTTCTACACCGACCGCCCGGACCTGTACGACCGGCTGGCCGAGTACGGCGTCCTGGCGGTGGAGATGGAGTCCGCGGCGCTGTACACGATCGCGGCGCGGTTCAAGGCGCGGGCGCTCACCCTCCTCACGGTCAGCGACCACATCAAGACCGGCGAGCGCACCACCGCGCAGGAGCGGGAGCGGACCTTCACCGAGATGGTGGAGATCGCCCTCGACACGCTCGTCCACTAGCCGCATTTCCGGGAAGTGCAGGCTGGCGGAGACCTACTAACCTGCACCTTCCCGGAATACGCGGGGAGTGGTCAGGGGGTGGCCAGGGCCTCGGTCGGGGCGAGACGCGCGGCCCGGATCGCCGGGTAGAGACCGGCGATCCCGCCGATGACCAGCGTCGCGGCCACGCCACCGGCCATCACCCAGCCCGGCACCACCGCAGGCCAGGCCTGGGTCGCCGCGTACCCGGTGGTGACGGCGATGCCGAGCACGACGCCGCCGGCGCCGCCGAGCGCGGACAGCAGCAGCGACTCGGCCAGGAACTGGGTGCGGATCTGGCCGCGGGTGGCGCCGAGGGAGCGGCGCAGCCCGATCTCGGGGCGGCGTTCGAGCACCGAGATCACCATGGTGTTCGCCACGCCGACGCCGCCCACCAGCAGGGCCACCGCGCCCAGCCCGAGCAGCAGCCCGGTGAACGCCCGGTTGGTCGCCTGCCGCGCCTGTAGCGCGTCCGACGGCCGGGACACCTGCACCTCGTTGGGCGCCTGCGGGTTGGCGGTCGGCGCGAGCACGGCCCGCACCGCCTCGACCGCACTCTCCCTGGACCGCGTGTAGACGGTCGTCGGGTGCCCGTCAAAGTCCAGATAGGACTCCGCGGCCGGCCAGCCCACCAGCGCGGCGGAGTTCAGCTCGGGCGCGAGCGGCACCGGGCCGAGGATGCCGATGACGCTGAACCACGTGCGGCCGAGGTAGACCCGCACGTTCTGGCCGGCAATCGGGATACCCAGCCGTCTGGCCGCCGTGGAGCCGAGGACCACCGCCGGATAGCGGGCGGTCGCCGCGTTGAGCCAGGTGCCGCTCGCCACCGTGGCACCCACCGTCGCCAGCAGGTTGAGGTGCGCCGCCTGCACGCTGAGGCCGCCGGTCTGCACACTCGGGATCCGGTCGGTACGGTAGACGTGCACACCGGGCACCTTGCCCGTCGCAGCGACCTGCGTCACCGGGCCGATCCGCGAGATCATCGCAACCGACTCGGTGGGCAGCGCGGCGGTCTCGCCGAACACCGTGTTGCCCGGCGCGACGGTGAGCAGGTTGGTGCCGAGCGCGTCGAGCTGCCGGTCGAGCTCGGCCCGGCTGGACGACGAGATGCCGACCACCGCGGTCATCGCGGCGATCCCGATCGCGATGCCGAGTGCGGACAGGAACGCCCGCAGCGGCCGGGTGCGCAGCCCGACGCCGCCCACCCGCAGTACGTCCGGGAACCGCAACCGGGCCGGAGAAAGCCGTTCCGCCACTCAGACCACCTGCCCGTCCCGCATCGCCACCTGGCGGGGCAGGCTTGCCGCGATCTCCCGGTCGTGGGTGATGACCACCACCGTGGTGCCGGCGGCATTCAGCTCCCGCAGCAGCCGCATGACCCCGGCCCCCGAGGCGGAGTCGAGGTTCCCGGTGGGCTCGTCGGCGAGCAGCAGCGCCGGTTCGCGCACCACCGCGCGGGCGATGGCCACCCGCTGCCGCTCGCCGCCGGACATCTCGTGCGGCAGGTGGTCGAGCCGGGCGCCGAGGCCGACCCGGACCAGCGCCGCCTCCGCGCGCCGCTTGCGCTCTTTCAGCGGTACGCCCGCGTAGAGCAACCCATCAGCCACATTGTCCAAAGCAGACATCCCTTGGGCCAGGTGGAACTGCTGGAACACGAACCCGATCCGGCGGGCGCGCAGCGCGGACAGCTGCCGGTCGGAGAGCTTGGCGACGACGTGGCCGTCGATGCGGACCGTGCCCGTGGTGGGTCGGTCGAGCGTACCGACCAGATGCAGCATTGTGGACTTTCCCGAACCGGAGGGACCGACAATGGCGACCAGCTCGCCGTGCCCGATGGAGAGGGTCACCCCGCGCAGCGCGACGACGCCTCCCGGGTACTCCTTGCCGACGCCGTCCAGCTCGACGAGCGGCTCGGTCATGACGGCATCCCCACCGTCATGCCTTCGGTCAGACCGTCGCCGGACACCTCGACCCGGCCGCCGGCGAACAACCCGGTCTCCACCGCGACGATCCGGGTACGGTCGCCCTCCACCACCTGCACGCCGTACCCGCCCTCGGCGAGGGCGAGCAGCGCGGCCACCGGCACGGTCAGCACGTTCTTGCGCTGGGACGCGGTGAAGGCCACGTCCACCGTCGCCCCGTCGTAGCCGGCCGCCGCCTTTGGGTCCTTGAGGGATACCGTCACTTCGATCTTCGTCGACGCCGGCTCATTGCCCTGGGCCGGCTTGATCACGGTCTCCACTTTGGTGATCTTCCCGGGCGTGGTCCTGTCATCGGGCAGCGTGACGGTGACCGCGGCGTTCTTGCGGGCCAGCCGCTGGTCGGATACGTCGAGCTCGACCGTGACGACCTGCGCCGTTCCGGTGTAGGTGAGCACCTCCTGCCCGGGTTGGGCCGGGCTGCCCACCGAGGCGGTGAGGGTGTTCACCCGCACCGGTCCCGGTGCGTACACCACCCGGCCCAGCTCCACGGTCCCGGTCTCGGCCAGCCCGAGATCCTCCTGCCACTGTTTGACCGCGTCCGCGGTGGCGCCGGTGTACTCGTCGTCCACAGTGAACCCGGTGTAGCCGAGCGCGCGCAGGTTCTGCTCGAACTGCTTGACGTCGTCGCCCTCGGCGCCCACCGATAGCGAACGGTACGCGGGCAGGGTGCCGTACAGCAGTACCACCGGCGTGTTGTCGACGTGGTAGAGCCCCTGCCCGCGCCTGACCGTGGTCCCCGTCGCGGGCAGGCCGGTGACCGTTCCGGCGAGCCGGCCGGGCACGCTGGTCGGATCCCCGTAGCCCAGCTTGCCGTCCTCGGTCTGGCTGTCCACAAGGGTCTGACGGGTCACCTGCGCGGTCGCCGGGGGCAGGGGACTGGCCGCCTTGCCCGGCCCGTCGTCCGAGAAGTTGAAGCCGAACCCGCTCGCCGCCGCACCCGCGGCGCCCACCGCGACCACCACGCCGAGCGCGGCGACCACCTGGCCGGTACGGCGGCGCCGCCGTCTGCCCGTCCCGGTCATGCATCCCTCCGGGTGGTGGTGCCGGCAGAGTCACCTGGCCGCGGGGCAGGCTGGTACTTGGCGCACGCCTTCTGGGCCGCCTTGAAGGTGGGATCCTCCGGATCCAGGCGCGAGCCGGGTTCGGCCTGGATCCGGATCCCCCCGTTCGGGTCCGGATCCGGGAACTCCGATATGCCGTTGTCCCGCATGCACTGGGCGTACTTGCGCAGCTGTTCGGTCGTCTCCGGGTCCAGTTTCGGCGGCTCGCCCCCGTTGGGCAGGTACTGCTTGCACTTTTCCATCGCCGCCTCAACCTTCTGGCGGTCGGTGCCCTCCGGCAGGTTGATGGCGACCCGCCCGCCATCGATCTCCGGGTCCGGCATGTCGATGCCGTGCTCGCGCATGCACTGCGCGAACCGGACCTGGCGCTCCTCGTCGGTCAGCCGTTCGGCGTGCGGGCTGGCCGAGGCGGTGCGGCTCGGCCCCTTGCCCGCCGTCGCCACGCCGTCGTCGCCGTCGTCCGTGCCGCCGCATCCCGCGACGGCCAGGCCGAGCAGCAGACCGAGCGCCAATGCTCTCCTCAGTCGCATGGTCGCCTCCTTGGTCGGCAGTCGACCCGGAGTAGACCGGGTGCCGCATTTCCCGGCCGTTTCCGATTTCGTTAACGCCGGGGAAATGTGACCGCGCGTCACCATGGACAGGTGCGCATCCTGGTGGTCGAGGACGAGCCGCTGCTCGCCGACGCGATCGCGGAGTGGCTGCGCGGCGACGCGCACGCGGTCGACCTGGCGTACGACGGGGAGCAGGCGCTGGAGCGGATCGGGGTGAACGAGTACGACGTGGTGGTGCTCGACCGCGACCTGCCGGTGGTGCACGGCGACAAGGTGTGCCGGATGATCGTGGCGAGCGGCTCCCCGGTCCGGGTGCTGATGCTGACCGCCGCGGCGGACATCGACGACCGGGTCGCCGGGCTCGCCCTCGGGGCCGACGACTACCTGCCCAAGCCGTTCGCGTTCCCGGAGCTGGCCGCCCGGGTGCTCGCGCTGGGCCGGCGGTCCCGGCCGGCCACGCCGCCGGTCCTGGAGCGGGCTGGCATCCGCCTCGACCCGTACCGCCGGGAAGTCCACCGCGACGGCCGGTACGTCCCGCTGTCCCGCAAGGAGTTCGCGGTGCTGGCCGAGCTGCTACGCGCGGACGGCACACCGGTCTCGGCTGAGCAGCTGCTGGAGAAGGCGTGGGACGAGCATGCGGACCCGTTCACCAACGCGGTCCGGATCACCATCCTCAAGCTGCGGCGCAAGCTCGGCGAACCGCCGGTCGTGCTGACCGTTCCAGGAGTGGGGTACCGAATCCCGTGAGGCGCGCCAGGATCCCGCGGCTGACCATCCGCGCCAGGCTGACCCTGATCTACGGCGGTTCGCTGCTGCTCGCCGGCATCGTGCTGCTCGGCATCACGTACCTGCTGGTCTCCCAGCAGCTGCCCGGCAATTTTGTGGTCAGCGGCACGAAGGTGGATTCCTCCGCACCGCCGGTCGCCACGTCACCGCCGCCACCCGAAGCCGGCCCGGTCACCGAGTTCCAGACGTTCGCCCGCAAGGTCGCCCATGACACCCGCAACGACGCGCTGCGGTCGCTGCTGACCCAGGGCGGGATCGCCCTGAGCATCGTCGTCGTGGTCGCAGGTGCCTTCGGCTGGCTGCTCGCCGGCCGGGCGCTGCAGCCGCTGCAGCGGGTGACCGAGACCGCCCGGCGGATCGCCAACGCCCCGGCGGCCGACCGCGGCCTGCACGAGCGGATCGGGCTGGACGGGCCGGACGACGAGATCAAGGACCTGGCCGACACCTTCGACGTGATGCTGGAACGGCTGGACCACTCCTTCGACGGCCAGCGGCGGTTCATCGCCAACGCCTCGCACGAGCTGCGCACCCCGCTGACCCTCAACCGGGCCCTGCTGGAGGTCGCGGTGCACCGCAACGGCGCGTCGCCCGAGGTACGCCACCTGGCCGAGACCCTGCTGGAGATCAACGCCCGGCACGAGCGGTTGATCGACGGGCTGCTCACGCTGGTCCGGTCCGAGGCCACCGTCACCGAGCGGTCCTACGTCGACCTTGCGGACGTGGTGGAACACGTGGTCGGGCAGCTGCCCCCAGGCCCGGTCGCGGTGCGCGCGCAGACCGAGGAGGCGGCGACCACGGGCAGCTCGGTCCTGCTCGAACGCCTCGTGCAGAACCTGGTCGAAAACGGGGTGCGGCACAACGTCGCGGAGGGTGGCTGGGTGCGGGTGACCACCGGTACCCGGCCGGACGGAACGGCCTTCCTGGCCGTCAGCAACACCGGACCGGTGGTGCCCCGATACGAGATCCCCGGGCTGTTCGAACCCTTCCGGCGGCTCGGTACCGACCGGCTGGCCACCTCGCCCGGCGCGGGCCTGGGCCTGTCCATCGTCCTGGCGGTGGCCCGTGCCCATGGGGGTGACGTGCACGCCGAACCGCGCGACGGCGGGGGCCTGGTCGTCACCGTGACCCTACCCGGTAGTAATCCCGGCCGGTAGCCGAGGAGCGCGGCAAGTGTGGCCGGACGGCAGGCATGAGCGACAACGTGGCACGCCTGGTCGTCCGTACGTCCAGGTGCGGCCCACGCCGGCAACGCCGGACTCGGGGGTCGGCGTTGTGGTGGGTGGAGCCGTCCGCGGTACCGGAAGGGGGTGCGGCTGCCATGATCTCGCCGAGCCGATCGGTGCGGACCCGGCTCGCCCTCGCCTGCGGCGGAATGGCGTTCGTCGTCGCCGACGTCACCGACCTGCTGCCGGGCCTGTGGGCGCTGGCGGCAGCCGGCGGGTTGGCCGTCGGCGCCGGATGGCTCGGCTGGCTGTACGCAGGCCGCGCGCTGCGCCCGGTCCGGCAGGTCGCGGCGGCCGCCCGGAACGTCGACGCCGGCCACCTGGGCACGCGCGCCCGGGGAGCCGCGGCGGGCAGGGATTCCGCGCGGGGTACGGATCCCGCGCGGCGCAGGGACTCCGCGCGGGGCAGGGACGAGGTCGCCGAGCTCGAGGAGGCGTTCGACGCGATGCTGGCCCGGTTGGAGCAGGCCAGCGAGGCGCGGCGCCGGTTCTTCGCCGACGCGGTGCAGGCGCTGCGGGCGCCGCTGGACCGGCAGCGGGCCCTGATCCAGAGCGCCGGCGAGACGCGGCGGCTGGACCAGCTCCGCGCCGGCCTGCTGGAGCTGGTCGAGCGACAGGACAAGCTGGTCGACGAGCTGCTCACGCTGGCCGAGGCGGGCAGCGCGGTCGCCGCCGCGGTGCCGGTGGAGCTGGCCGACCTCGCGTACCGGGTCTCCGACGGCCTGGAGCCGGAGGCCCGCCGGGCGGGCATCGAGCTGCGGGTCTCCGCGGGCCCGGCGTGCACTCCGGGGGATCCGGCGCTGCTGGAGCGCCTGGCGCGGAGCCTGCTGCAGAACGCCGTGCAGTACAACACCGCCGACGGCTGGGTCCGGGTGGCCACCGGTACCGACGGGGACAAGGTTCACCTCACCGTGGCCAACACCGGACCGGTGGTGCCGACCGGCGAGCTACCCGCCCTCTTCGAGCCGTTCGGCCGGCGTACCGGGCACGACGCCCCGGCCGGGCTCGGCCTGTCCATCGTGCGGTCGGTCGCCCAGGCGCACGGCGGCCAGGTGAGCGCGGTGCCTCGGGACGGTGGCGGCCTGGTGGTGCAGGTCACGCTGCCGGCCCGATAGATTTACGACCGGTCGTTCTTTTTTCTTGGTAGGCTGCCGGCGTGGCTGTCACCGCGACTCCCCCGCCCGCCTTCGCACCCCGCCGGCAAGACGGCCGGTTGCTCCGCGGGGAACGGACCCGCACCGCGGTGCTGGATGCGGCCGTGGCCCTCGCCACAGAGCAGGGCTTGGACGGGCTGTCCCTGGCGCAGCTGGCCGACCGGCTGGGGGTGAGCAAGTCCGGGCTGTTCGCGCACTGGCGCTCCAAAGAGGAGCTGCAGCTGGCCGCCGTGGAGCGCGCCCGGGAGCAGTGGATCGAGCAGGTGGTCTCACCGGCCCTGCGGGCACCCCGGGGCGTACGCCGGCTGTGGGCGCTGCACGAGGCGAAACTCGCCTTCTACGCCGCCTGGGTGCTGCCGGGTGGCTGCTTCTTCGTCCACTCCGGCTTCGAGTACAGCCAGCGCCCCGGCCCGGTGCGCGACCGGCTCATCGCCGTACTCAGCGAGTGGCTGGACCTGATCGAGCGCCTGGTGCGCGAGGCGATGGAGGCCGGCGAGCTGGACTGGCCCGGCGACCCCGGGCAGCTCGCGTTCGAGATCGACGCCGCCGGCATGGCCATGGTCTACATGTCCCGCCTTTTCCCACCCGACGCCGTCCACCGCCGGGCGCGGGCCGCCGTGCTCACCCGGCTGCGGGCGTTGTGTCCCGACCCTGCCCTACTCCCGGAGGCCTGACGATGACCACATCCGTGCCGGCCGTCGACTACGGACACCTCGAGCCGGTGACCATCCACTTCGACGACCTCGACGCCATGGGCATCGTCCACAACGGGCGGTACCCGGTACTGCTGGAGCGCGCGCTCGGCCCGTACTGGCAGGCCCGTGGGCACGGCTTTGTCGACGGCCGGGTGACCTCGCCGGACGTCTTCCACGCGGTCCGGGAGTTCACCATCACATACCTGGCCCCGATCCGCGGCACCGGCGAGATCGGCGTGCACTTCTGGCTCGAGCAGTTCGGCCGGACCAGCGCCACGTACGGCTTCCGCTTCCGGTCGCTCGACGGCGAGCAGGTCTTCGCCGAGGGCAGGCGCGCGATCGTGCGGCTCGACCCGGCGACGCTGCGCCCCACCCCCTGGACCGACGCCGCCCGCGCCGTCGCCGCCACCCTCCTTTGCCACACCGCCGCCGCAACCGCCA
>JADGHA010000087.1 GCA_019689695.1 Micromonosporaceae bacterium
GTCCGCGGCCGCTGGCTGGTCGTCCTCGGCGCCATGACGTATCCGCTGTACCTGCTGCTGAGGTGCGCGCTGATGCGCGCCTCAGCCGGGCTCCGGCGGCTCGCCGCACGCGCCCGGCCGCGGTCCAGGTACGACCCGCCGGCCCTGCGCGGCACTCCACCTGCGTAGGCGGACCCGCCGCACAGCCGACGCCACTGCCTGCCCCACCAGCGCACCGCCTGTCCCGCCAGTGTCACCACCTGGCGGCTGTCGTACCTCCGAGATAATGCCGGGCATGGCGATGCAGCCCTGGTTTCCCGACGCCAAGCTCGGCATCTTCGTCCACTGGGGCATCTACGCCGTTGACGGGGTCGCGGAGTCGTGGTCGTTCTTCCTCGGCGACGTCTCGTACTCGGACTACATGAAGCAGCTCGACGGGTTCACCGCCGACCGGTACGACCCGGACGCCTGGGCGGACCTGTTCCGCCGGGCCGGGGCAAGGTACGCCGTGCTCACCGCCAAGCACCACGACGGTGTCGCGCTCTGGGACACCAGCGCCGGCGACCTCTCTGTGGCCAACCGGACCCCGGCCGGCCGCGACCTGGTCGGCCCGTACGTCGAGGCGCTGCGCCGGCACGGGCTGCGGGTCGGCCTGTACTTCTCCCACCTGGACTGGTCGCATCCGGACTACGCCACGGTGCGACCGGCCAAAGTGGAGGGCCTGGTGGACAACCGGTTCGCCGTGCCGCCGCCGGGCGCCGAGGACCCGGACCGCTGGGAACGGTTCCTGGCCTTCCACCGCGCGCAGATAGACGAGCTGCTGGAGCGCTTCGCGCCGGACCTGCTGTGGTTCGACGGGCACTGGGAGCGGGACGAGCAGCAGTGGCGGTTCGCCGAGCTGCGCGAGCGGATCGCGGCCCGCTCGCCGGCCACGGTCCTGAACGCGCGCCTGCTCGGCCACGGCGACTACGCCACGCCGGAGCAGGGCCTGCCGGTCGTCCCGCCGAGCGGGCCGTGGGAGCTGTGCCTGACCGTCAACGACTCGTGGGGTTACCGGCCCCACGACAACAACCACAAGTCGGTGCGCCAGCTGGTGCGGATCTTCGCGGAGGTGATCGGCGGCGGCGGCAACCTGCTGCTGGACATCGGCCCCCGCGCCGACGGCACCGTCCTGCCCGAGCAGGCCGAACGGCTGCTCGGCCTCGGCGGCTGGATCGACCGCCACCGGGACGCGGTCTACGGCACCGTCGCCGGCCTGCCGTGCGGCCACCACTACGGACCGTCCACCCTCTCCGCCGATCGGCGCACGCTGTACCTCATCTGCTTCGACGCGCCCCGCGAGTTCGTCGCCGTCCGCGGCCTGCGCACCCCGGTACGCCGGGCGGCCGTGGTCGGCTCCGGCGCCGAGCTGCCGCACCGGGTGGTGGGCGGCTTCGACGAGGTGCCCGGCGTGCTCTATGTGGCGGCACCCGCCGTGCCGGACGAGTACGCCACCGTGATAGCGCTGGAGCTCGACGGAGAGGTGGAGCTGTACCGAGGAACGGGACACGGCTGAGGCGCCACGCGGCCCCGTTGCCCCGTCCCACACCGGGCGATGCGCGTTTGGCGTCGTTGCCCTTGCAATTCGCGCACATTCGAGCATAATTCGGGCCATGACCGCAACCGCCGACGAGGTCGCCAGCCAGCCCGACACCTGGCAGGCCGCGCTCGGCCGGGTCGCGGAGTTCCAGGCGCTCCTCGTCGCACCGGGGGAGCGGGTGCTGGCCATCGGCTGCGGCACGTCGGCGTTCGTCGCGCAGGCGTACGCGCGGCTGCGCGAGGGAGCCGGGTTCGGGGAGACCGACGCGGCGTACGCCTCCGAGATGCCGGCCGAGCGCAGGTACGACCGGGTCGTCGCGTTCACCCGGTCGGGCACCACCACGGAGGTGCTCGCCGCCCTGCGCGAGCTGCCCTCCGGCACGCGCAAGGTGGTCGTCACCGCGGTGGCTGGCGAGGCGGCCGGTGACCTCGCCGACGATCGCGTGGTGTTCGACTTCGCCGACGAGGCGAGCGTGGTGCAGACCCGGTTCCCCACCAGCGTGCTGGTCGCCGTGCGCGCGGCGCTCGGCCTGCCGTACCGGCAGATCATCCACGATGGACAAGCCGCCCTGGCGGCGCCCCTGCCCGCGGACCCCGCCCGGTTCCGTCACTTCGTCTTCCTGGGCACCGGCTGGACGGTCGGGCTTGCCCACGAGGCGGCGCTGAAGGTGCGCGAGATGGCCCAGTCCTGGTCCGAGTCGTATCCGGCCATGGACTTCCGGCACGGCCCGGTCGCCGCGGTCACCGCTGACAGCCTGGTCTGGCTGTTCGGGCAGGGGCCCGACGGCGTGGCCCGCACCGCCGCCGACGCCGGTGCCACCGTCTACCACGACCCGAAACTCGACCCGCTCGCCCAACTGGTCCTCGTGCACCGGCTCGCTCTTGGGCTCGCCGCACACCGCGGCCTCGACCCCGACCGGCCGCGCCTGCTCACCAGGTCGGTCGTCCTGGAACCCAGTAGCCGCTGACGGTCCGGGGCGGCTGCCTGCTCGGCCCTGCCGGATCCCGGCCGGCGGCCCACGGATCGAGTAGCCGGCGGCCGGGCCGGTCAGGAACGCGTGGTGACTGTCGTCCAGGTCTTGAGGACGGCCTGCACGGCCTGGGCGTCCGGGGCACCGGTGCCGTCACCGCCGGAGCCGCTGCCGCCGCCGGTGCCGGCCGACGGGGTCGCCGTGACGTCGGCGGGGGCGCCGCGCGGCGCGGCGAAGCCGGCGCCCGCGGTGCCGTCCGCGGCGCGCAGCCCGCATGCGGCCAGCGCCTGCCGGAACGCAGCGCCGGCGAGCACGTCGCCCAGCGCGTCGGCGGCCGCCACCTGGTCGGAGTTGAGGCCCGGCAGGGGCACGTACGGGTAGT
This sequence comes from Micromonosporaceae bacterium, assembly GCA_019689695.1. Classification (GTDB taxonomy): domain Bacteria; phylum Actinomycetota; class Actinomycetes; order Mycobacteriales; family Micromonosporaceae; genus JADGHA01. The sequence continues at coordinate 2,911 of JADGHA010000087.1, forward strand.
CCAGCGGCGGCGGCTCCGGATCGAGGTAGAACGCGGCCAGGCGTACCGGCGGGCGTTTGGTGTTGTACGCGATCACCGCCTGCTCGGGCAGCGGCGCGACGGTCACCTTCGCCGAGGCCAGGGACGTCCGGTCGGCCTGCCTCGGGAACTTGTTCAGCAGGTCCTGCGGCACCGTCGAGTTGCCCACCGCCAGCGACCTGAGGACTGCCTCGGGGGTCCTCGCCGGGTCCGACACGGACTGCGCCGCCCGGGACAGGGCCAGCGCACCGGCCAGCCCGCCGGCGTCACGGCCGGGGTCGACGATCCCCGGGTGCAGCTGCGTGTTGGCGGTGATCACGTCCAGCACGTCCGGATAGGACAGCCGCCGGCCCGGCCAGCCCAGCTGCTTGGCGACCGGTTCCGGCATGGCGACCACGATCGCACTGCGGGCCAGTGAGGGACCGGTCGCCGCGACCACGCCGGCGGCGGCTGACTGGAGGCGGGTCAACCACGTGGTCGAGTCGGGCACCCACACGTCCGGGAGGGGTACCCGTTCGCTGGCCTGGCCGAGGCCGGGGAGCGCGACACCGGCCCGGCCGGCGATCGCGGCGGCCACGTCGGCCGGGCTCGCCTCGGAGACGTCCACCGCAACGCATTTGCCCGCCACGGTGGCGCCGCCATCGACCCACCGCTGCGCGGTCTCCCGTATCGCTGGCGCTATGGGGGGCGCCGCGGTGACCGTCAGGTGCACCACCTCGGCGCAGCCGGAGCCGCTCGCGCGCAGGTAGCCGGCCCACCCCATGGCGGCGGCACCAGCCAGCACCAGCGCTGCCGTGATGGCGCGCACTGGCCCTGGCACCCGGGACCGTCTGCGGTGGCGCGGCACAAGTCCATATCCTGCAACCGGCTGGTCGGCTTGACCAGGTACGTTCGGGTGATGCCCGCGTGTCGGACGCCCGGCCGGGCCAGCGGGGAGCGAGGCGTCAGCCGAGGGGGGCCAGCAGCTGCTGGCACGCCTGCTCGCAGCGGCGGCACGCCTCGGCGCAGACCCGGCAGTGCTCGTGCATCGATGCGTGCCGCTCGCACTCGTCACCGCAGGACTTGCACGCTGTCGCGCAGGCCTTCAGCACGGCCCGGGTCAGGTTCGCGTCGAAGCCGGTGTGCCGGGACAGCACGCGTCCGGTCGTGTCGCAGATGTCCGCACAGTCGAGGTTCGCGCGTACGCAGCGGATCAGGTCGGCCACATCGGGCTCGCTCAGGCAGGCGTCCGCGCACGCGGTGCAGGCCTGGGAGCAGGTGAAGCACGCCTCGATGCAGTCCGCGAGCGCCTGCCTGTCGACCCTGCCCAGAGCGGCCGGGTAGGTGTCCAGCATCGCGGTGGCTTGTGTCATGGCTCCTCCTCGTCCGGGCCCCCGGGTCCGCGGGCCGGCTGAGGTCCTCGTACCCGCCGGTCGTGGCCCGGTAACGCCGGGCTCAGGCGGAGTCGCGGACGACCAGCTCGGTCGGCAGGACCCGGGAGGATGCCGGCTCCCGGCGGATGAGCCGAAGCAGGACGTCCACCATGTCGCGCGCCACCCGCTCGAGCGGCTGGCGGATCGTGGTTGCCCGAGCGACGCCATCAGGTCGACGTCCTCCGGGTAGCGGTGGTAGTGGTCGCACGCCACCGCGCCGGTGTCGCCCCCGGCGATGGCGCCCGGTACGGCACAGAACGTGTCCCAGATGGACGGTCGGCGGCCGTCCTCGTCGACCGCCCCCTGCACCTGGTACGCCGCGGTCGCCGCCCCCCCACACGAAACCGTCCGGAAAGCGCGCTGCTGGTTGGCTCACGTGTTATCCCTTCAGGCCGCCGCTGACCAGGTCCAGGCGCCAGTACCGCTGTAGCAGCAGGAACAGCGCGATGAGGGGGAGAACGGACAGGAAAACGCCCATCACCACGAGCGAGTACAGCGCCGGCTGGCTGGTGCCCTGGTTGAGCATCGTGTAGAGCCCGGCCGTCATCGGGAAGCGCGTGTCGTCTGGTCGTGACCCCGACGGCCGGGTGCCGGCATATCCCGCGCCGACCCGAGAGTCGAGGCATGATAGTTGTACGCGCAACCAAGTGGTTCGGGAGGCCCGATGGACCCGGAGGCGGCGACCGGGGCGGCCGTCGACCGGCGGCGAGCGATGCGGCCGGGTCGGCGACGGGCCGGCAGGGGGCGGTGCCGATGCTGATCGAAGTGTGGTCGGACGTGGTGTGCCCGTGGTGCTACCTGGGCAAGCGGCGGCTGGAGCGGGCCATCGCCGGGTTCGGGCACAAGGCCGAGGTCGAGGTGGTCTGGCGCAGCTTCCAGCTCGACCCGTCCCACCCCAAGGGCGTGCGTCAGCCGGTCTACCAGGCGCTGGCGGCGAAGTTCGACAGCCCGGTCGACCAGGTGCGGGCGATGACCGAGCGGGTCAAGGGACTGGCCGCGCAGGAGGGGCTCGAGTACGACTTCGACCGCGCGCTGAGCGTGAACACCTTCGACGCGCACCGCATGACCCAGCTGGCGAAGGCGTACGGCCTGGGCGGTGAGATGCACGAGCGGTTGCTGCGCGCGCACCTGGTCGAGGGCGAGGCGGTCGACGACGCCGACACGCTGGTCCGGCTGGGCGCCGAGGTCGGCGTGCCGGCCGGACAGGCGCGCCAGATGCTGGCCGGCGACGGGTACGCCGCCGAGGTCGCGGAGGACATCCGGGCGGCCCGCTCGCTCGGGGTGACCGGGGTGCCGTTCTTCGCCCTGGACCGGAAATACGGGATCGCCGGGGCCCAGCCGGTGGAGGCGTTCGTCGCCGCCCTGCGCACCGCCCACGCCGCCGCTTAGCGGCTCAACCGGTGGCGGGAGAAGCCTGAAGGCGGGTGACGCTCGCGTCGCTGCGCGAGGCGAGCCGGTCGAGGCCGGGGCCGGATAGACTCGCGTGGTCTGGCCTACGGGCAGGGGGGACGTTCATGGCCGTCCGGCTCAACCACACCATCGTGTACGCCAGCGACCAGCGGCGCTCCGCCGAGCACCTGGCCCGGCTGTTGGGACTACCGGAGCCGGTCCGGTCCGGCCCGTTCCTCGAGGTGCGGGTCGCCAACGACGTCTCGCTGGACTACCTCGAAAGCGCCGGGGAGATACAGCCGCAGCACTACGCGTTCCTGATCAGCGAGGAAGAGTTCGACGAGACCTTCGCGCGGATCCGGGCGGAGGGCCTGGCGTACTGGGCGGACCCGTACCACCGCCAGCCGGGCCAGATCAACACCAACGACGGCGGCCGCGGTCTCTACTGGTCGGATCCGGACGGACACAACATGGAGGTCATCACGCGCCCGTACGGCGGGTGAGCCGGCTCAGCCGTCCTGACGGTGTTGGCGGCGCGCCTGGCCCGGCTCCTGCGCCGTCTCGTCGCCGGCGAGGCGGCGCAGGGTGAGCATTCGGGTACGCGGGCCTGGTGGCCGCGGGTCGTCGTCCTCCTCGTCGGGCAATGGCGGGTGGCCGGGCCCGGCGGGCGGCGCGCCTGGTACCGCGGCGGCCACCAGTTGTGCGGCGGCGAGCGCCTCCTCGCGGGTGTCCCCGAGGTGGACCAGTGGGCCCTGCGGCGCCGCGGTCTCCAAAACCATCCCGTCCGGCGTGGTGAAGGCGACGATCGGAGTGCCCGTGGGGCGGGCCGGGCCGGCAGGCTCGGTCACCTGCCATCCGACGACCCGGCCGGCGTAGACGTCGCCGGCGCGCACCTCGGCGAGCCAGAGCGGGTAGACCTGCGGAACAGTGGCCATTGCGGCCTCCGATCGGGCGTGCGGTGGTCGGGTCCAGCGTGGCAGCACTGTTGCTGGCGATCAACGCGTCCACGCGGAATTGTCCTAGGACGCCTGAGGGGATGTGACCTGGTCGCGAGTTTTCGCCTGATGTCGGAAGATCGCCGGCTAAACTGACCGCCTCCAGGCCGAGACCCGGCCGCTGCGCGGTGACCGGCTCTCGATCCGACCGGGCCGCGGACCCGGCCGGACCGCCAGGCGGCGGGCCGGTGGCGAGTACGCCCGGCCGGTAGGCGAGAATCGCAGCAGCACCAGGGCGGTGGCGGTGTCCAGCCCCGCGCGCGGGACAGGCGCGACAGGGCGGCCGCTGTCGAGACGACAGAGGGGGGAGGACGGTGCCGCGTCCGGCACACGACACGCGTGCCCAGCCTCCGGTCGACCGGCCCCCGGCGGCGCCCCCGGCCGCGTCGTCGAACCGGGTGCTCACCGTGCCTAACCTGATCAGCTTCGCCCGGCTGCTCGGCGTGCCCGTATTCCTCTACCTGTTCCTCGGGCCGCAGGCGGACGTGGCCGCGATCGTCGTCCTTGCCGTGGGCGGGACCAGCGACTGGATCGACGGGTACGTCGCGCGGCGGCTGCGCCAGGTCAGCCGGATCGGGGAGCTGCTCGACCCGCTCGCGGACCGGCTCTACATCCTCGCCACGCTGGCCGCGTTCACCCTGCGCGACGTGGTGCCGTGGCCGTTCACCGCCGCCCTGCTGCTGCGCGAGCTGGTGGTGGCGGCGGCGCTGGCGGCGCTGCGCCGTTACGGCTACGTGGGGTTGCCCGTGCACTACCTCGGCAAGACCGCGACGTTCATCCTGCTGTTCGCCTTCCCGGTCCTGCTGCTCGCCCACTCGGTCCGCTCGGCGGCGGACGTGGCCGGGGCGGTCGGCTGGGCGCTCGCCTGGTGGGGCATCGTCCTGTACTGGGCGGCCGGCGTGCTGTACCTGGTCCAGGCCGCCGGGCTGATCCGTGCCAGCCGGCACCGGGAGCGGACGGCCGGACCGGCCCAGGGGCAGGTGCGCGGGTGAGCGGGGTGCGCAGGCGCCTCGGCGGGCGCATGCTCCCCACCGTCGACGCCGGCGATCCGGTCCGGCGCGGCGGTGAGCGGCGCGGCGGCTTCATGCCGGACCTGCTGACCGAGCTGTTCCAGAACCCGCTGGAGCCCGGGTACGCCGACGCCGCCCGCCGGCGCGCCGAACGCGCTGCGCGTGCCGACCACGCCGAACCGCCGCGGCGCGCCCTCTCCTTGCCCCGGCTGCTCACCCTGCTGGTCAGCGCCGGCATCGGGTTCCTGCTCGTCGTGGCGTACCAGCACGTGATCGCCGACGAGCCGGCCCGCACCCGGGCCCGGGACGGGCTGATCGACCAGATCAACGACCGGCGGGCCACCACCGACGCCCTGCGCCGGCGCGCTGACCAGCTGCGCGACCAGGTGACCCGGCAGCGGGACGCCGCGCTGGACGACCGGGCCGCGGCCCGGCTGCGCGACCTGGAGGCGACCACCGGGCTGGGCCGGGTCACCGGGGACGGGGTGGTGGTCCGGATCGGCGACGCGCCTCGGCCGGTCGACGCGGTGACCGGTCAGGGGAGCGGCAACGACCTGGGCCGGGTGCTCGACCGCGACCTGCAGCAGATCGCCAACGCGCTGTGGCGGGCCGGGGCGGAGGCGATCGCGATCAATGGGCAGCGCCTGATCTCCACCTCCACCATCCGCGCCGCCGGCGACGCCATCCTGGTCGACTTCCGGCCGCTGACCGGCCCGTACGAGGTGAGCGCGATCGGCCCGGACGACATGGAGAAGCGGTTTGTCAGTTCGTCGACTGCCCGGACGTTCCGCCAGCTGGTCGACGCCTTCGGCATGTCGTTCGAGGTGCACAAGCGCGACGACCTGTCGCTTCCCGCCGCGAGCGAGCCGCAGCTGCGCTACGCTCGCCCGCTGCGGAGCCCTAGCCCGTCACCCACAACCGTCACCCCCACGGAAGGTGGCCGATGATCGCCGTACTCGCCCTGGCGCTGGGAGTCGTGCTCGGGGTGGTCCTGGACCCCTCCGTCCCGGTCGGACTGCAGCCGTACCTGCCGATCGCGGTGGTGGCCGCGCTCGACGCGGTCTTCGGCGGCATCCGGGCCAAACTGGACGGCATCTTCGACGACAAGCAGTTCGTCGTGTCGTTCATCTCGAACGTGCTGGTCGCCGCGCTCATCGTGTACCTGGGCGACCAGCTGGGGGTGGGCGGCCAGCTCTCCACGGGCGTGGTGGTCGTGCTCGGGGTGCGCATCTTTGGCAACGTGGCCGGCATCCGAAGGCACCTGTTCCGGGCGTAGGGAACCTGAGACCGTGACTGAGCACGAGCACACCGAGACGGGCACCGGCTGGCCCGGCGAGACGGCCGAGCCGACCGACGCCGGCTGGCCGCAGCCGGCCAGCGCACCCCCGGACGTCGTGGACGCCGTACCGGCGGAGGTCACCGAGACGCCGGACGAGAGCGAGACGGACCTGAACGAGCGGGCCGCCGAGAGCGCTCCGCCGGCCGGGCCGGGGGCCTCGCCCGCGGGGAGTGCCCCGCGGGCCCCGGAGGGCGCCGAGCCGCCGGCCGACGGCGCGCAGCGGGCCGGGGAGAGCGTCGAGCAGACGATCGACCTCAGCCGGGCCCGGCCGGGGGCGACGCCGCCCGGTGGCACCGGCCCGCGCCGCCCGCGACTGACCTCGGCCGGCGCGCTGATCGGGGCGCTGACCGCCCTGCTGGGCTTCGGGCTCGCGGTCCAGCTGCGCAGCCACACCACCGACCCGACGCTGGCCTCGGCCCGGCAGGAGGACCTGGTCCGGATCCTGTCCGACCTTCAGGCGCGGGAGGAGCGCACCCGGCAGGAGATCGCCGACCTGGAGGAGCGCCAGCGCCAGCTCACCTCCGGCGCGCAGGGCCGCCAGGCGGCGCTGCAGGAGGCCACCCAGCGCGCCGACGAGCTGGGCATCCTGGCCGGCACACTGCCCGCGCAGGGGCCCGGCCTGACCGTCCGGTTCGACGCCGGCCGCGAGCCGGTGCACGCCGAGTGGGTGCTCGATGCCATCCAGGAGCTGCGTGGCGCGGGCGCCGAGGCGATGCAGATCGCGGGGGGCAACGGAACGGCGGTGCGGGTGGTCGCGAGCACGTACGTGGTGGACGCCGACGGCGGCATCGAGGTCGACGGCCAACGGCTGACCGGGCCGTACACGATCACGGTGATCGGTGACGGACAGACCATGCGGACGGCGCTGAACATCGCCGGCGGGGTGGTCGAGTCGGTGCAGCAGGACGGCGGTAACGTGACCGTGCACGATCCGGGGACGGTCCAGGTGACCGCCCTGCACACGTCAACCCCGCCGCGCTACGCCCGCCCGGCGAAATGACAGATGGGACCGAGAGTGATTCCTGAGGAGCTGCGGTACACCGCCGAGCATGAGTGGGTGACGCCCGTCAAGGACGGCCCGGTGCGGGTGGGCATCACGCATTTCGCGCAGGACGCGCTGGGCGACATCGTCTACGTCCAGCTGCCCGACCATGGCGCGCAGGTCCAGGCCGGGGAGCCGCTGGGGGAGGTCGAGTCCACCAAGAGCGTCTCGGAGATCTACGCGCCGGTCTCCGGCACCGTGGTGGCCCGCAACGACCGACTCGCCGACCAACCCGAACTGGTCAACTCCGACCCGTACGGCGACGGCTGGCTGGTGGAGATCGAGCCGGCGGACCCGACGGCGGTCGACGGCCTGCTGGACGCCGCCGGCTACCGGCAGCTCACCGAGGAGTGAGCAGCCCCGCGGCCGGCTTGTTGACCGCCGATTTTCCGGCTGGCTACGCTCGCCCGGTCAACTGCTGCGAAGACTCGACCCGGGTAGGTGAATGGGTGCTGGACTGACGCAGATAACCTTACGTAACCGATCCTGGTACGAGCCCGATGAGCCCACACAGTTGCGCGTCCGGAGCGGGCCGAGGGCACGGGGAGCATGCCGCCCCCCATGCCGCTGTCCCCTCGACGCCGACCGAAAACTGATCCGTGAGGTGGTCCGATGACGCGCCCAGACGACGAGTTCCCCCCGCTCGACGTCACGTCGACGCTGAACCTCGGTTCGCTCGACGAAGTGCTGGAGGGGCCGGATGCCGACGTGGTGCCGAGCCGCATGTCCGGTTCGCTGCCGCCCGGGATGGCGCTGCTGGTGGTACGCCGCGGCCCCAACGCCGGCGCCCGGTTCCTGCTCGACCATGACGTGACCACCAGCGGGCGACACCCGGACAGCGACATCTTCCTCGACGACGTGACCGTCTCCCGCCGGCACGCGGAGTTCCACCGCGACGCCGGTACCTTCACCGTGCGGGACGTGGGCAGCCTCAACGGCACCTACGTCAACCGGGAGCGGGTTGAGGCGGCCACCCTCAGCAACGGCGATGAGGTGCAGATCGGCAAGTTCCGCCTGGTCTTCATCGCCGGCCCGCGCCCGGGGGAGGGCGGAAGGTAACCGGCGGGCGCGAAGGCGGGTGGGCGAGTAGTGGCCTCCGCGGGTGCTGCGGCGGCGCCGGGCCAGCCGGCGGGGGCTGCCCGCCAGGGCCAGCCGTCCGGGCTGATGAGCATCGGTGAGGTACTGGCCGAGCTGCGCCCGGAGTTTCCTGACACGACCATCTCGAAGCTGCGGTTCCTGGAGGCCGAAGGGCTGGTGGAGCCGCAGCGGACGCCGGCCGGGTACCGCAAGTACAGCAGGGAGGATGTCGCCCGGCTGCGTTACGTGCTCACCGCGCAACGCGACCACTACCTGCCCCTGCGCGTCATCCGGGAGCAGTTGCGGCGCGCCGAGGAATCCGGCCGCCCGCTGCTGGCCGCCGTCGCCGACCCGGATGCCGTTTCCGAGCGGGCGGCCGCGGCGCAGGTGCGGTTGACCCGGGCCGAACTGGTCGCCCGGGCCGGCATCGACGACGCCCTGCTGGACGGCATGCAGGAGCACGGCCTGGTCGCGCCGCAGGCCGGCGGCTGGTACGACGCGGATGCCCTGGCGATTGCGGAGGTGGTCCGCGACCTCGCCCGCTACGGCCTGCAACCCCGCCACCTGCGCGCCTACCGGGTCGCCGCGGACCGTGAGGTGGGGCTGTTCGCCCAGCTGGTCACCCCGCTGGTCCGGCAGGCCGACCCGGCCGCCCCCGCCCCCGGGGGGGGGGCGGGGGGGGGGGGGGGGGGGCGGGGCGCCCGCCCGCCCCC
>JADGHA010000088.1 GCA_019689695.1 Micromonosporaceae bacterium
GCGCTGGACGCCGCCGGGCACCGCCGCCACGGCCGCGGCGAGCAGGTCGGCCGCGGTCACCGGGCCGCCCGTTCGGCGGCCCACCTCCGGGCGGGGCTGGACGGTGGTCGTGGTGGCGGCGGGCGGCGCGGTCACGCTGAGACGGTACTCGCCCCGGCGCCGTGGATCGCTGTTATCCACAGGCATGTCGCTCATCCACAGCCGGCAGGAGCCTTGTTTGCGACTACGACCTGCCGTACGTACGGTATTCCAGGCTGTCGGAGGAGGAAGCATGGCTGTCGCGATGCCAATTGAGCAGGTCAACCGGGCCGCGCCGGTCCTGCGGGGAGGGTGCCAGCCGACCTCGCCCGGTGACGCTGTGATAACCCGCCGGGATCCGGTGCTCCCGGCGGACATGGTTGAGCGGTTAAGGTTCGGTCATGCCGAGTGAGGTCGTGCGGGTCCAGTACCGCAAGTACGACGGTCGGCAGCACCGGGACTACCCGGCGCTGCGCCTCGCCGACGACGAGCACGGCCTCTGGCTCGGCGTCAACGCCGGCACGCACTCCGTCTACCACGGACGCCCGTCCGTGGAGGCGATCCCGTTCGTCCTGCTCGTGCCGCGCAACGCCTGGTGGACGGCGATGTTCAACCCGCAGCCGCGCTCCAGCGAGGTGTACTGCGACATCACCAGCCCGGCCCGGTGGGAGGGCGACGACGAGGTGCACCTGTTCGACCTGGACCTGGACGTGGTCCGGCGGCGGGCCACCGGGCGGATCGAGCTGCGCGACGAGGACGAGTTCGCCGAGCACCGGGTCGCCTTCGGCTACCCGGACGAGCTGGTGACCCAGGCGTACGCCGCGGCGAACTGGCTGCGCCGGGCGCTCGGCGACGGCACCGAGCCGTTCGCTTCCGCGTACCACACCTGGCTGGCCCGGGTGGACGGCCGTGACCAGGCCGGCATCCAGCCAGCCGGCTAGCGCGCGGTCACCTGGGGAAAGCGCCAGGAGCGGGCCGGGTCGGGCGGTGGCACCGCCGCCAGCTTGTCCGGGTTGAGCTGGTTGAAGAGGCCGGTGATCCGCCCGTCGGCGACCGCGACGGCGGTCACGAAGCGCACCGTCTCGCCGTGGTGGTAGTTCACCTCGAACAGCAGCCCCAGGTCGCCGTTGACCAGTACCGGCTCCACCACGATGTCCGCCGGTTCGGCGGCGGCACGGCGGAACAGGCCGATGAGGAACCGGGCGACCTTCTCGGCGGTGACGACCGGGCGCCGGCCGGCGCCCTTGACCTTGCCGTTGCTGTCGCCCATCGCGACCACGTCCGGGGCGAGCACGGCGAGCAGCCCGGCCAGGTCGCCGGACTCGGCGGCACTGAGGAAGGCGCTGAGCACCCGGCGCTGCTCGGCCGGGTCGGCGGTGCTGCGGGGCGCGCCGGGCGCGGTGACCGCCCGGCGGGCGCGCGAGGCGAGCTGCCGCGCCGCGGCCGGGCTGGTCCCGAGCACCGTGGCCACCTCCTCGAACGGCAAGGCGAAGACGTCATGCAGGACGAAGGCGACCCGCTGCTCCGGGGTGAGCCGTTCCAGCACCACGAGCAGGGCGATTCCGATCTCGTCGGTACGCGCGGCCCGCTCGGCCGGGTCCGGCGCGAACCCGGTGTCCTCGCCAGCCAGCCAGCCGCTGAGCGGGACACCCGTGGCGACCGGTTGCCCGGGCAGCCGGGTGACCACCGGTTCGGGCAGCCACGGGCCGACATACGCCTCCCGCCGGACCCGGGCGGAGCGCAGCATGTCGAGGCAGATCCGGGCAGTGGTCGTGGTCAGCCAGGCACGCAGGTCGCGGATCGGCTCCGAGCCGTCCGCCTGGCGTGCGGCGGCGTACCGCAGCCAGGTCTCCTGCACCGCGTCCTCGGCCTCGCCGCGGCTGCCCAGCATCCGGTAGGCGACCGCCATGAGGTGGCTGCGGTGGGCCTCGAAGTCGACGTCGGCATCGGCCTCTCGGGCGGGCGGGCGGAAGTCGACCCCAGTCTCGGCGTCACGCAGGTCCGGCATGTCCCCATCCTCCCGCATGCCGACCCGGCCACATGAACAGCAGATGAACAGGGATTGAACGCCTGGTGGGAACGGGTATCCCGGTGTTGCCGCCGACCGGCCGTTACCTAGCATTCCCTCGGAATGCTGCCCGATCACCGTCACCCTCCCCGTCCGAGCTGCGAGGTTGCGTCGTGAAGTTCTCCCTCCGCCCGACTGAGGGCGCCTTCTACGAGCTGTTCAGCCGGGCGGCCCAGAATCTGGTGCGCGGCACCGACCTGCTCGGTGAGCTGGCCCTGCCCGGCGCCGACGTGCAGTCCGTGAGCGAGCGGCTGGTCGAGGTGGAGCACGACAGCGACCAGATCACCCACGAGCTGTACAAGAAGATCAACACCAGCTTCATCACGCCGTTCGACCGCGAGGACATCTACCGGCTCGGCTCGCAGCTGGACGACGTGATGGACCACCTGGAGGCGGTGGGCAGCCTGCTCTACCTGTACGGGCTGACGAAGCTGCCGGTGCTTCCACGGGAGATGCACGAGCTGGTCGCCGTGCTCGACCAGCAGGCGAAGCTGACCGCCGACGCGATGCCGCGGCTGCGGTCGATGAAGGACCTCGAAGAGTACTGGATCGAGTGCAACCGGCTGGAGAACGAGGGCGACCGGGCGTACCGGATGCTGCTGGTCCGGCTCTTCTCCGGCGAGTACGACGCGCTGACCGTGCTGAAGATGAAGGAGGTCGCCGACGAGCTGGAGGCGGCCTGCGACGCGTTCGAACACGTGGCGAACACCGTCGAGACCATCGCGGTCAAGGAGTCCTGACCCCGTGAGTGGTGAGTTGGTCGCCGTCCTCGCGGTGATCGTGGTGGCGATGGCCTTCGACTACACCAACGGGTTCCACGACGCCGCGAACGCGATCGCGATATCGGTTTCGACCCGCGCGCTGACCCCCCGGGTCGCGCTGGGGGTCGCCGCGCTCGGCAACTTCATCGGCACCCACTTCGGCGAGAACGTGGCCAAGACGGTCGGCAGCGGCCTGGTGGCCCTGCCCACCGGCCGGGCCAGCCTGGGCGTGGTCTTCGCCGCCGTGGTCGGCGCGGTCGGCTGGAACCTGCTCACCTGGTACTTCGGCATCCCCTCCTCCTCCTCACACGCCCTGTTCGGCGGCCTGGTCGGGGCGACCCTGTTCGCCAGCGGCGGCGTGGTGCTGTGGGGCGGAATCGTGCAGAAGGTGCTCGTTCCGATGGTGGTCTCGCCGGTGGTCGGGTTCACCCTGGGCGGGCTGGCCATGCTGGCCGTCATGTGGGGGTTCCGGCGCGGGCAGCCGGGCAAGCTGAACCGCGGGTTTCGGTTGGCACAGAGCGTCTCCGCGGCGGCGATGGCGGTGGGGCACGGCATGCAGGACGCGGCGAAGACCATGGGCATCATCGTCCTGGCCCTGTTCATCGGCGGGTACCAGGACAGCGACACACACATCCCGCAGTGGGTCTTCTTCTCCTCGGCGACCGTGCTGGCGCTCGGCACGTACGCGGGCGGCTGGCGGATCATCCGTACCATGGGCCGGCGGGTGATCCACCTCGGCCCGCCGGAGGGTTTCGCCGCCCAGATCGCGGCGAGCACCGTGCTGTTCGCCACCTCCCGGCTCGGCCTGCCGATCTCCACCACGCACACCATCACTTCGGCGATCATGGGCGTGGGCGCGACCAAGAAATTCTCCGCGGTGCGCTGGGGCGTGGCCGGCAATATCGTGATGGCCTGGATCCTCACCTTTCCCGGCGCCGGCGCGATCGCCTGCCTGGTCTACTTCCTCCTCCGTCCGCTCTTCTGACCTCTGCCGCCCGCCGCCACCCACCCGGCGATCATGCCATCAGAGGCGACAAAACGGACGTTTTGTACGGCTAACCTCACGATCGACGAGGGGTCGAGGATGCGGGAGCGAGGGTGCCTCGTCAGGTGTACGAGACGCCGATCTGGGCGCGGATGGTGTCCAGCAGCTCCATCATCTCGAGCGTGACCGAGTGCGGCACGAGCGGGCTCTCCAGCAGCCCGTCACGCAGGCAGCGCTGCACTTCGGCGGCCTCGAACTGGTAGCCGCGACCGTCGAAGTCGAACGTGACCTCCTCGGGATCGGCATTCTGGCGCACCACCGTGAACGACCGGGTGCAGAAGAACGGCGGCGCGAACTCGATGCGGCCCCGGGTGCCGGTAACCACCGCTCCGGTCCGCGTCCAGCCCACGATCCCGCAGCTCAGCGTGGCCACCGCACCGCTGTCGTAGCCGAACACCAACCCCGTGTTCTCGTCGACGCCCTCCGGGCTCAGCTTCGCCCACGCCCGGATGTGGTCCGGCAGGCCGAGCACCAGCAGCGCCATGGTGATCGGGTAGACGCCGAGGTCCAGCAGCGCGCCACCGCCGAGCACCTTGGCCCGCAGCCGGTGCGTGGGTTCGAACGGCCCGGCGATCCCGAAGTCCGCCTGGACCGAGGTCACCTCGCCGATCGCGCCGTCGGCGACCATGGCCACCGCGCGGCGGACCGCCGGGTTGCACCTGGTCCACATGGCTTCCATCAGGAACACGCCCTTGCGCTGGGCGGTGGCCACCAGGTCGCGGGAGGTGGCCAGGTCGAGGGTGAACGGCTTTTCGCAGAGCACGGCCTTGCCCGCCTCGAGGCAGAGCGCGGCCGCGGCGTGGTGGGCCGCGTGCGGTGTGGCGACGTAGACCACGTCGACGTCCGGGTCGGCGGCGAGCTCGGCCCACGAGCCGTAGGCCCGGGGGATACCGTGCCGGCTGGCGAACAGCTCCGCGGCCTCGGGCGTCCGGGAGCCGACCGCGAGCACCTCGGCGTCGGGCAGCAGGCGCAGGTCTTCGACGAATGAGGTGGCGATTGCGCCGGTGCTGAGGATTCCCCAGCGGATGGGTCCTGATATCACAGGAAGATGATGACTGAAGAATGGGTGTTGCCGGCAGCCATGGCGGAGCGTGTCCGCCGGTTCGCCGCATCCGGGGCGGCGCCCGCGACGCCGCGAGTGGCGGCCACCGTCGTACTGCTGCGGCCACCGTTCGAGGTCTACCTGGTACGCCGGGCCGCGACGATGGCGTTCGCCTCGGGCATGTACGCGTTTCCGGGCGGGAGCGTGGAGCCGTCCGACGCCTCGATCGCCGCCGCCGCCGTCCGGGAGGTGCTCGAGGAGACCGGCGTACTGCTGACGGCGGATGCGCTCGTGCCGTGGTCCCGCTGGATCACCCCGGAGTTCGAGCCGCGCCGCTTCGACGCGTACTTCTTCCTGGCCGCGCTGCCGCCCGGCCAGAGCGCCCGCACGGTGGGCGGGGAGGCTGACCACGCACTCTGGCGGTCGCCGGCCGCGGCGCTGGAGCTGCCCATGCTGCCGCCGACCTCGCGTACGCTGCGCGAGCTGGCCCAGTACTCCACTGTGGAGGAGGCGCTGGCCGCCGCCGCGGGGCGCGACGCGACGAAACCGATCTGCCCGCGCGTGGTGGGCGATCGGCTGGTCTACTAGCGACGGTCAGCCGAAGCGGCCGGCGATGTAGTCTCGGGTCTTCGGCACGCTCGGGTTACCGAAGATCTTCTCAGTGTCGTCGTACTCCACCAGCCGGCCGGGCTCGCCAGCGGCGTCGATGGAGAAGAAGCCGGTCTTGTCGGAGACCCGGGCCGCCTGCTGCAGGTTGTGCGTCACGATGACGATGGTGAAGCGATCCTTCAGCCCGAGCATCAGGTCCTCGATCGCCAGCGTGGAGATCGGGTCCAGCGCCGAGCAGGGCTCATCCATGAGCAACACCTGCGGCTCCACGGCGATCGCGCGGGCGATACACAGCCGCTGCTGCTGGCCGCCGGAGAGGCTGGCCCCGGGCTTGTTCAGCCGGTCCTTCACCTCGTCCCACAAGTTCGCCGAGCGCAGCGCGCGCTCCGCGGCCTCCGCCAGGGCCGGCTTGCTGCGTACGCCGTTCAGCCGCAGCCCGGCGACCACATTGTCGAAAATGGACATGGTGGGGAACGGGTTGGGCCGCTGGAACACCATGCCGATCACGCGCCGGACCGCGGTGACGTCCACATCCGGGTCGTAGATGTTCTGGTCGTCCACGGTGAGCCTGCCCTCCACCCGGGCGCCCGGCAGGACCTCGTGCATCCGGTTGATGGAGCGCAGGAAGGTGGACTTGCCGCATCCGGACGGGCCGATCAGGGCGGTCACCGACTTGGGCTCGATGGTCATGGTGATGCTGTCGATCGCCTTGAACGACCCGTAGTACGCGGTGACCCCGACCGCTTCGATCCGCTTGGCCATCGTGCCACTTCCTTCGGCGGTTGGACATCAACGAGCGAGCGGGCTGCGCCCGGCGACCAGCTTGGCCGCGATGGTGAGGATCAGGACCAGCGCGACCAGGGTGAGCGCGGCCGACCACGCGCGCGCCGGGGCGTACCGGGAGGCGTCACCGGCCTGCTGGAAGGTGAGCAGCGCCAGCGAGTTCTGGTTGTCCTGGAACGGGTTGACGTTGATGGAGGCGCCGCCGCCCGCGACCAGCAGCACCGGCGCGGTCTCCCCGGCCGCCCGGGCCAATGCCAGCATCACGCCGGTGACGATGCCGGGTAGCGCGGTGGGCAGCACGATCCGCAGAACCGTCTTCCACTTCGGCACGCCCAGGGCGTACGCGCCTTCCCGCAGCGACGCGGGAACCAGCCGCAGCATCTCTTCTGTGGAGCGTACGACGGTGGGCAGCATCAGCACGGTGAGCGCGAGCGCCGCCGCGAAGCCCGAGTAGCCGGGCCGGCCGCCGTTGAGCTTCGGAGAGATGACCAGCACCCAGAACGACAGGACGAACAAGCCAGCCACAATGGACGGTATGCCGGTCATCACGCCGACGAAGAACCGGATCGTGCCGGCCAGTGGGCCCCGCCCGTACTCCACGACGTATATCGCTGCGCAGATGCCGAGCGGTACCGTGATCAGGGTGGCTATGCCGGTCTGCTCCAGGGTGCCGACGATGGCGTGGTACGCGCCGCCGTTCGCGTCGCGGGCGCCGATGTTGCGCATCGACGTGAAGAAGAAGTCGTGGTCCAGCCGCCGTGAGCCCTTCGCGACCAACGTCCAGGTGACCGAGGCCAGCGGTAGCACGGCGAGCACGAATGCCGAGTGGATCAGCGCGCTCCAGGTCCGGTTGCGGGCGGACCGCGGGCCCTCGACCGACCAGGCGGCGGCGAACACGCCCGTCAGGTAGAGGATCGCGGCGATCACCGTGACGAGCACCCAGTTGCCGATGCCCGCGGGGTAGACGACCGCGGCGGCCAGGCCAAGCGCGGCCACGGCGATGGCGAGCAGCGCCCAGCCGGGGAGCCGCCGGCCGCGCAGCGCCGGCTCCGGCGCACTACGCCGGGTGCGCGCACAGCCCTGGGGGTGCGTACAGCGCGGGATGCGCGCACGGCGCCGGGTGCGCGCGGCGGTGACGCTCATACCGCGGTCTCCGTGAGCTCGCGGCGGCGGAAGATGACGGCCCGGGCGATCACGTTCACCACCAGCGTGATGCCGAACAGGAACAGGCCGGATGCGATGAGCGCACCGCGGCCGGTGTCGCCGGCCTCGCCGAACTTGTTGGCGATGTTCGCGGCGATCGTGGTGCCACCGTTGGTCACCAGGTCGAACCCGAGGATGTTGGTGTTGCCGAGGGTCATCGCCAGCGCGATGGTCTCGCCGAGGGCACGGCCCAGGCCCAGCATGACCGCGGCGATGATGCCCGGCCGCGCGTACGGCAGGACCGCGGTGCGAATCATCTCCCACTTGGTGGCGCCGAGGGCCAGCGCGGCCTCCTCGTTCGCCTTGGGGCTCTGCCGGAAGACCTCCCGGGACAGCGAGGTGATGATCGGCAGGATCATGATGGCCAGCAGCACGCCGCCGAGCAGGAACGACCTCCCGTACGGCCCGTCGCCGTGGAACGGCGGGAACCAGCCGACGTAGTGGTTCAGCCAGGCGGACAGCTCGCGGACCGGGGTGTAGAGACAGTCACGCCCCCAGAGCCCGAATACCACGCTCGGCACGGCGGCGAGCAGGTCGATCAGGAAGCCGAGGGCCGTGGCGACCTGGCGGGGCGCGTAGTGGGACAGGTACAGCGCGATGCCCAGGGACACCGGGACAGCAAGCGCCAGCGCGATCACCGCGGTGTAGACGGTGCCGAAGCCGGTGGCGGCGATGCCGAAGGCGGGCGGCGCGGAGTCCGGGAACCAGTCCTGGTAGGTGAAGAAGTTCGCCGAGTTCCTGCCCAGCGCGGGCACTGCCTGGTACCCCAGGAAGATCGCGATGGCCACGATGACGACCAGCACCATGGCCCCGGCGGCGAGCGTCACCCCGCGGAAGACGGCGTCCGCGCTGAGCGTGCGGCGGCGCGGGCCGCCGCCACCCAGGGCGCTCGCCGGCGCCAGTCGTGGTGGGTGCGGCGGCTCGCCCGGGACAGAGGCGCCGGCCGGGCGGATCGGGATGGGTTTGCCCATGCGCTCGCTCGTTCCGTCAGTCGATCGGGAGATCGCGTCGTCGGTCGGTCAGGAAATCGCGTCGATGGAGGCGGCCACCTTGGCCCGCACCGACTCCGGCAGCGGTGCGTAGCCGAGCTCGGTCAGCGCGTTCTGTCCCTCGCTGCTGGCCGCGTAGCTCAGGAAGCTCTTGACCAGCTTCGCCTTGTCCGCGGGCAGGCCCTTGGTGCAGGCGATCTCGTAGGTCACCAGGACCAGCGGGTACGCACCGGCCTGCTTGGTGAGGTAGTCGATGGACATGGTCAGGTCGGGCGCGGTGCCGGTGATCTGCGCCCCGGCGATGGCCTTACCGGCCGATTCCGCGGTCAGCTCGGCGAACTCGCCGGCGCCGTTGCCCACCTTGGCCATGGCCAGCCCGGAGTTCTCCGCGAAGGACCACTCCACGTAGCCGATCGCGCCGTCGGCCTGCCTGACGGCGCTGGCCACGCCGTCCGAGCCCTTGGCTCCGGTGCCGCCCGGGGCCTTCCAGGTCTTGTCGTTGCCGAACGTCCAGTCGGACGGGGCGGTCTTGCTCAGGAACTTGGTGAAGTTGTCCGTGGTCCCGGACGAGTCGGACCGGTGCACGGTCTGGATAGCGGTACCGGGCAGCGTCGCGCCGGCGTTGTCCGCCTTGATCGCCGGGTCATCCCACTTCGTGATCTCGCCGGCGAAGATCCGGGCGATGGTGGCCGGCTTCAGCTGCAGCTTGTCCACGCCGTCGACGTGGTAGACCACGGCGATCGGGCCGATCACCATCGGCAAATTCACCGCTTGGCCACCGGCGCAGCGGGCGTTCGCCTTGGCCGTCTCGTCGCCCTCCTTCAGGGCCGAATCCGAGCCGGCGAAGTCGGCGGTGCCCGAGGTGAACGCGGCAATGCCCGCACCGGAGCCACTCGGCTCGTAGTTGACCGTCGCGTCCGGACACTGCTGCTGGTAGGTCTTGATCCACTCGTCCATCGCGTTCTTCTGGGCCGAGGAGCCTTGGGCATTCAGCGTGCCGGCCGCGCAGTCTACAGTGGACTCGGCGGAGCCACTGCCGACAGAGCCGGCCAGCTCGCCGGTGTTGTCTGAGCCGCACGCGCCGAGCGCGAGCGCCGTCGCGAACGCAATGCAGGCGATACTGCCGTGCCGCGGGACCTTCACCTCAATTCCCCTTCGAGATGCTCGCATCACCGGGCAGTCCGCCCGGGGCCGGCCCGTGACCAGCCAGTTCGCAACCTAGGCGGGGGAGGTTAAGCCGCCTGCGGAAGCAGGTGAACGGCAGACGAACACCTGGCCCACGGGGAGTGCCCAATCAGCACAACGGCGCTGACCACCGGGTGAACTCCGCCTGGTGGACCCAGCAGAGGAGCCGGAATCAGAGATGGCGCTGGTAGCAGACGTCGGTCGTCCAGCGGGCGAAGTCCAGCTTGGTGTAGAGCCGGAGCGCCCTGGTGTTCGCCTCGTCGACGTAGAGCATCGCCTGCTCGAGCCCGCGGCCTCGCAGGTAGCGCAGGCCGGCCAGGGTCAGCGCGGTGCCGAGCCCGAGCCCGGCCGCGGCCGGGTCGACGCCGAGGACATACACCTCACCGATCGGGTCGTGCGCATGCCCGGTTTCGTGCCCCTCCGCGCTGTCGCGGTGCGCGCCGTGCACCTTGGTCCAGTGGAAGCCCAGCAGCTCGCCGTCCCGGTTCACCGCGAGCAGGAAGCCATCCGGGTCGAACCACGGCTCGGCCAGCCGGATCCGCAGGTCCCGGAGCGTCCACCGGCCCTGCTCGGGGTGGTCGGCGAAGGCGCGGGCGTTCGCCCGTACCCACGCCTCGTCGTCGTCACCGGGACGGAACGACCGGATCGTGACGCCTCTGGGCAGCCGCGGCTCCGGCACCGGTGCGTAGAGCGAGCGGCGCATCTGCCACAGCACCCGGGCCCGGACGAAGCCCATTCCGAGCGCCAGCGCGCTCGCCGACGGGTGGTCGCCGTGCGCCCACAGCCGCAGCCGGCCCCGCGGGTCGTGCTCCTCCGCGGTCGCGATGGCCGCGGCGACCAACGCCCGGCCCAGTCCCTGATGCCGCCGCAACGGATGGACCACCAGCTCCGCTGACGGCCCGTCCACCAGGTCGGTGACGTCCAGGTGGGCGTACCCGCTCAGCTGGCCGTCCGGGTCGCGCGCCAGCAGGTGTACCGCGGGGGCGTCGCCGCCGTACCGGATGTGCAGCACCACGTGCTCGGAGAGCGGGTACGCGCCGTCGGCGTCCCCGGCCACCCGGGCCAGCGCGAGCACGCTGGCGACTTCGGCACTGTTCAGGTGTCCCGTACGGGAGACCGGACTGACGGCGGAAACCACGCCTGTACGTTATGCGGGCCGGGTCAGCCTGTCCTGGGACACCCCGGCTTCCATCTGGCCCAGCTCCTCGGCGAGCGCCGCCGCCGGCTCGGTGTCGCCCAGGCTGCGGCCGGTCTGCAGGACGAACTTGTAGCCGACCTGGCGGACCGTGCCGATCATCGCCTCGTACTCCGAGCCGAGCTTGGCCCGCAGCCGCCGCACGTGCACGTCGACCGTGCGGGTGCCACCGAAGTAGTCGTACCCCCAGACCTCGCGGAGCAACTGGTCCCGGGTGAACACCCGGCCCGGGTGCTGCGCCAGGAACTTCAGCAGCTCGAACTCCTTGTAGGTGAGGTCCAGCGGGCGACCCTTGAGCTTCGCCGCGTAGGTGTCCGGGTCGATGGTCAGCTCGCCGGCCCGGATCAGCCCGCCGGCGCCGGTGCCGGCGTTGGCGAGCCGGCCGACGGCCAGCCGCAGCCGGGCCTCCACCTCGGCCGGCCCGGCGGTGGCCAGGATCACGTCGTCGACGCCCCAGTCGGCGTTCAGCGCGATCAGGCCGGCCTCGGTCACCACGGCGAGCAGCGGCACGCCCAGGCCAGTGGCCCGCAGCACACGACAGGTCGCGCGCGCCTCGGCGAGTTCGGACCGGGCGTCCACCATGACCACGTCCGGGCTCGGGCCGGCGACCAGCGTGCGTACGTCGCGGGGCGCGGTGCGGATGGAGTGGGGAAGCAGATCGAGCGCGGGCAGCACCGCGGCGGCGTCGCCGGCGCGCGCCGTCACCAAGAGCAGGATCTCCACGCCTTACCTCCGGTGTCGCTCTCGTGACCCGGCGTCGCTGGCGGGCAGCCTAAGCACCGAGAATAGCGGAGAATTCCCGATCGTCCCGGCCGAGATGGTACGTACGGCCCGCCTCTGGCACGATCGGTGGGTGCCCACCATCACACCCTCGGGCGCTGGGCGCGAGCCGTGGTCGCGGGAAGACCCTCCCGCACCCCAGCACTTCGGACGCGCCCCGCGCGAACAC
>JADGHA010000089.1 GCA_019689695.1 Micromonosporaceae bacterium
ACATCGTTGACTGTTGCTTGCGTGTGCATACGAGTGTAGGTGGCTGGCTCGTGGGCACCTACTGTGCTGGTTGTGGATGGGCTCACTCGCATTCCGGACGGTGTGGCGGGTGCCGCCCATTCGGTGTGTGGCGAACCTCGCATACGCCACACCACGCCTGACAACGATGGACAGGCACATGGGGGACGGTTCTAGCGCAGAGTGGACAACCAGGCGGCCTGGCCAGTGCCCGGCTCCGGCTCGCCGCCGTGCTGGCCGGTCCGGATCGCGAGCTCGCCGATGCGGCCCCCGTCCAGCAGATCCAGGAAGAGGTCCACAATGTCCGGATCGAACTGCGTGCCGCGGCCCAGGCGCAGCTGGCCGCGCGCCGCGTCGTGGCTCAGCCGGGGCTGGTATGCCCGATCGGCGCGCATCGCGGCCCACGAGTCGCAGACGGCGAGGATCCGCGCCTCCGGGCGGATGGCGCTGCCGGCGAGACCGTCCGGGTAGCCGGTGCCGTCGAACCGCTCGTGGTGCTGCCGGATCACCTCGGCCACGCCGCCGAACTCGGGCACCAGCCCGGCCAGCCGCGCGCCGTGGACCGGGTGCTGGCGCAGCAGCAGCCATTCCTCTTCGGAGGGTCGGGTCGGCTTGACCAGCAGCCCCTCCGGCAGAATGATCTTGCCGATGTCGTGCAGCCGCCCGGCCAGCTCGGCCCGGGTGACGGCCGCTTCGTCGTAACCCAGCTCCAAGGCGAGCAGCCGCGCCCAGCGGCCGACCGCAGAACTGTGCTCCTGCGGCGAGAGCCGGGCGTCCACCTGGTCGGCGACGTGCCGCAGGAAGTCCGCCATCGCGGCGTCCCGGCCGGACGCCCCGACCCGGCCCGGCCGGGCCGGGCGGGCGCCGGGGCCGGCCGCGGCCGGCACGCGCCCAGCCGGGGGGCGCCCCACCACGACCCGGTTGCGGCCGGTCGCCTTGGCCCGGCCGAGCGCCCGGTCGGCGACCGCCACCAGCTCGTCCACCGACGGGTCGGTCCCGCCGGCCTGACCCGGCGTGCCGGCGTCGTCCACAGCAGACAGCGGGTAACCGACTGCGCCGACCGACACGGTGACCGCCACGTAGGTCTCGGCACAGACCGCGATCGGGCTGCCGGCGACCCACTCGCGCAGCCGCTCCCCGATCTCCCGCAGCTCGTCCGGCCGGGCGCCCGGTACCAGCAGCGCGAACTCCTCACCGCCGTAGCGGGCCAGCACGTCGCCGGAACGGGTCACCGCACGCAGCCGCTCCGCGATCCCCACCAGCGCGGTGTCTCCAGCGGGGTGCCCGTACCGCTCGTTGATGGACTTGAAGTCGTCCACGTCGACAACGAAGAACCCGAGCGTGCACCCGGTCCGCCGGGCCCGGGCCAGCTCCAGGGCGAGCTGCGCTTCGACGAACCGCCGGGTGTGCAGCCCGGTCAGCCCGTCGGTGACGGCGAGCCGGCGCTGGTCGTTCACCAGGCCGGCGATCCGGGCGGCGACGAGTCCGAAAAGGACGGCGCAGGCGAGCGCGGTCACCGGGATGTCCGCGTAGTTGTGGCGGGCCCACTGGTAGAGCAGCGTGGCCGGGGCGAGCAGCACCGCGGCGGTCAGCGCGGCGAGCCGGCCCGGGCCGGGTGTGACCGCCCGCCCCGGGGCGGGTTCGCCGAGCCGGACCATCGTGGGGTGCAGGGCGGCGGCGCCGAGCGCAAGGCTGCCGCCGAGCCAGACCGCGTCCAGCACGCTGCCCGCCTGGTACTCGCCGTGCCGGGTCTGCAGCAGGTAGACGGTGTCCGCGCCGAAGGTGGCGAACAGGCTGGCCAGCAGCGCGTGGAACGCCGGCGGCCGGCGCCCCGCGCCCAGCAGCAGGCGCAGGGCGACCGCGAGCAGCGCCAGGTCCATCACCGGGTAGCCCGCGCAGGCGATCCTGGCCAGGCCGGATCCGCCCGCGCGCACCTCCATCGAGATGACGAACTGCCAGGACAGCAGCGCCGCGGCCACCGCGATCACCGCGGCGTCCAGCAGGCCGGGCAGGTCACGGCCGCCGGTGCGGCGGCGGACCAGCAGCGCCAGGCCGGCCACGGCCAGCGGGTAGTGTCCAAGGTAGAGCAGGTCGGCGCCGGGCGGGACGGAACCCAGCAGGTAGTGGGCGGTGTGGAAGGCGATGTCGGCCGCCGCATCGGCGACCTGGCCGGCGGCGAGCAGCAGCCACGGTAGCCGGGCCGGCGGCCGGTAGCGCCGGGTGCCGTGCCAGATGGCGGCCGCCGCCGAGGCGCTGATGACACAGTAGAGCGCGAGCCGGGCCTGCCACGCTACGTCATGCGTAGGTATCAGAAAGTACGCGAACACGGCCAGCGTCCCTGCGGTGAGGTACGCGAGCCAAAGCCTGCGTCCGGGGCGCGGCACCCGAACACCGTAGACCCCCAGGGGCACCGGCCGCCACAGTCAGGAGGCAACCGTAACCGCGGGGTGACGCGGATCGTCCATTCGTACCACCACATCGGCGAACGTCGCGGGCGCCACCTCGTCGTCGTACCGGGCGTACGCCGGCAGGGTCCACCGGTCGTCCGCGCCCGTCCGGCGGGCCAGCGCCGCGGCCGACAGGTGCAGGTGGACGGTGAGCTCGAACGGCAGCCCGGCACCCAGCAGCAGCGACCCGCTGACCAGCAGCACCCCGCCGGGCGGCAGGTTGAGATAGCCGGCCCGGGTGGCGCGGTCGGTGTCCGGGTCCCATAGCGACGGCAGGAACTCTCCGGTGCGAGCCACCCGGTCCAGCACCTCACGGCGCAGGCCGTCCAGGTCCCACCAGCCCTCGTAGTACGCGTCGGGATCGGTACGGCCGCGTTCCAGGCGCACCGAGGCCGGCCGGAGGAACCCGGCCGTCGAGACCTGGTGCGCGGCCCTTCCCCGTACCCGCTGCGGATCGACGAGCGCCCGGGCGCGCCGGCGGGGGCCGGCGGCGGGGGCGCCGTCCACCGCGACCCTGGTGACGACACCAGGGTCGGCGGTGGCGGCGACCCGGTCGGCGAGTTCCTCGACGAGCGCCCGCGGGCTGAGCGCCACCCATCCGCCCCGGCGCACCCCGCGGCCACGCATCCGGCCGGGCCTACCTGTTGTGGTCGGGCCTGCAGTGCGGCTCCCGGCCCGGCGGCTGCTTCGGCCGGTCGGTCAGCGGTTTCAGCTTCGGGATCGGCAGGGTGACCGGCCCGGCGGTGCTGACCGTGACCGGCTGCCCGTGGTGCAGCAGGTTGATCTTCGCGTCGTCGTGCCCGTTGCGCAGCGAGTAGGTCGCCTGGTGCTGGTGCACCACAACCCGCAGGCGCAGCCCGCGCCACAGCAGCGAGAAGTCCAGCAGGTTGATCCGGCTGGGCAGCCGCGGAGCGAACGACAGCTGTCCGTTGTGGTCGCGCATCCCGCCGAAGCCGGCGACCAGCGCGAGCCAGGCGCCGGCGAGCGAAGCCATGTGCACCCCGTCGCGGGTGTTGTGCTCCAGGTCGTGCAGGTCCATCAGCGCCGCCTCGCGGAGGTAGTCGTGGGCCAGCTCCAGGTGGCCCACCTCCGCGGCGAGCACCGCCTGGGTGCACGCCGACAGCGACGAGTCGCGGACCGTACGCGGCTCGTAGTAGGCGAAGTTGCGCGCCTTCTGCTCCAGGGTGAACGCGTCGCCGCGCCAGTGCATGGCCAGCACCAGGTCGGCCTGCTTGAGCACCTGCTTGCGGTACAGCTGGAAGTACGGGAAGTTCAGCAGCAGCGGGTAGTCCTCGGGCCTGGTCGACTCAAAGTCCCAGTCCTGCTTGGTGGTGAAGTCCTGGGACTGCTGGTGCACGCCGAGCTCCTCGTCGTACGGGATGTGCACGGCGTTGGCCGCATCCCGCCAGGACGCCGCCTCCTCCTCGTTGACGCCCAGCCGGTGGGCCACGTCCGGATACTTGGTCACCGCATCCGCCGCGCCCAGCAGGTTCCGCTGCGCCATCAGGTTGGTGTAGATGTTGTCGTCGGTGATCGCGCTGTACTCGTCCGGCCCGGTCACCCCGTCGATGTGGAACACCCCGTGCCGGTCGTGGTGGCCCAGCGACCGCCACAGCCGCGCCGTCTCCACCAGCAGCTCCACACCCACCTCGCGCTCGAAGTCCTCGTCGCCGGTGGCGTTGACGTACCGGATGACCGCGTCGGCGATGTCGGCGGCGATGTGGAACGCCGCCGTGCCGGCCGGCCAGTACGCCGAGCACTCGTGGCCGCGGATGGTCCGCCAGGGAAATGCGGCGCCACGCAGCCCGAGCTGGCGGGCGCGATCCCGGGCCAGGTCCAGCGTGGCGTGCCGCCAGCGCAGCATGTCGTCGGCCTCGGACGGCTGGGTGTAGGTGAGCACCGGCAGCACGAACATCTCGGTGTCCCAGAACACGTGGCCGTCGTAGCCCGGCCCGGTCAGCCCCTTCGCCGCGATCGGCCGGTTCTCCGCACGGGCGCCGGACTGCAGCACGTGGAACAGCGCGAAGCGGACCGCCTGTTGCACGGCCGGGTCGCCGTCCACCCGCACGTCCGCGCCGTCCCAGAACGCGTCGAGGAACTTGCGCTGGCTTTCGCACAGCCCGTCCCAACCGGCGAACCGGGCCGAGGTGATCGCCGCGTCCACCTGGTCGCGCAGCGCGGGCAGCGACCGCTCGCTGGACCAGCCGTACGCGAGCAGCTTGACCACCCGCAGCTTCTGGCCGGGCTGCAGCACGCAGGCGACCGTCGTACGGGCCCAGTCGGGCTGCGCCTCGGTATGCACCCGGTACGGCGCCGGGGACTCCACCAGGTGCTCCATGCCGGCGGCCATCCGCAGCTTGCTGGCCCGGGTCCGGTGCACCAGCAGCGCGCTGGTCTCCCGGGCCAGTTGCTCCTCCGCCTCCAGCGGCGATTCCAGCACCGCGGCCACCCGCGGGTCGCGCCGGGTCGGCGGCATCTGCTCGTTGGCGACCAGCTCCGACTGCACGATCAGCCGGGCCGGCCCGTCCAGCGGCTCCACCTCGTAGCAGATCGCGGCGATCGCCCGCTGGGTGAACGACACCATCCGGGTGGAGTGCACCCGGACCGCCCGGCCGGCCGGGGAGACCCACTCGACCTTGCGGTCCAGCAGGCCGGTGCGCAGGTCCAGCACCCGCTCGTGCTGGCGCAGGTCGCCGTAGCGCACGTCGAACGGCTCGTCGTCCACCAGCAGCCGGATCAGCTTGCCGTTGGTGACGTTGACGATGGTCTGGCCGGACTCCGGGAAGCCGTACCCGGCCTCGGCGTACGGCAGCGGCCGCAGCTCGTAGAAGGAGTTCAGGTAGGTGCCGGGCAGCCCGTGCGGGTCTCCTTCGTCCAGGTTCGCCCGCAGGCCGATGTGCCCGTTGGACAGCGCCAGCACCGACTCGGTCTGGGCCAGCAGGTCCAGGTCCAGCCGGGTCTCCCGGATGTGCCAGGGCTCGACCGGGTATGCCGATTCGCGGATCACGACAGCAATCCCCCCACCCGCGTTGGCGCCCCGTCCGATTCCCCCCGCATCAGCTCGGACAGGTCGTCCACGACGACATCTGCACCGTTCTCCCGCAGTGCGGCGGCTTGCCCGACCCGGTCCACGCCGACCACGTAGCCGAACTCGCCAGCACGGCCCGCCTGTACCCCGGCGATCGCGTCCTCGAACACGGCGGCCTGGTCCGGCCTGACGCCGAGCAGCTTCGCCCCGGCCAGGAAGGTGTCCGGCGCCGGCTTGCCCCGCAGGTTCTGCTCGGCCGCGACCACGCCGTCCACCCGCTCCTCGAGCAGGTCGGACAGGCCCGCGGCGGCGACCACCTCGCGGCAGTTCGCGCTGGCCGAGACGACCGCACGGCGCAGCCCCGCGTCGCGCGCGGCGCGCAGATAGGCCACTGAGCCCTGGTACGGCTGGACGCCGTCCTCCTTGAGGCGCTTGAGGAAGATCACGTTCTTCCGGTTGCCGAGGCCCCGGATCGTCTCGGCCTCGGGTGGGTCGTCGGGCGACCCCTCGGGCAGGCTGATCCCGCGGGAGGCGAGAAAGGTCCGCACGCCGTCCGCACGGGAGCGGCCGTCGACGTACTCGCGGTAGTCCCGGTCAGGATCGAAAGGGACAAACGACTCGCCAGTCCTGCTGGCGCGGTCGCGCAGATAGGAGTTGAACATCTGTTCCCACGCGGCGTTATGCACGAGGGCGGTCTGGGTGAGCACGCCGTCCAGATCAAACAGGCAGGCGGTCACGTTTTCCGGTAGTCCGAGCACAGCCAAATTAACTCACGCCCGACCCGGTTTCACATAACCGCAGCATCCGCCGTCCGCCTCGAAAATTTCGGCACGTACAGTTAACACACAACTTCTTTCCGCTCCTGAGCGTTTCCTTTCCCAGCGGGTTCTTTCCTCCCGGAAGTCCCCTCTCGCCTTCCTCCCGGACGTCCCCTCTCGCTGGTCGAGGTTTAGCCCATGTCCCGACGCTGCCTGGTCGTCGTGGTCCTGCTGCTGTCCGTCTCAACCGCGGCGTGCAAAGAAACCGCCGGTACCCGCCCCGGTGCCGCCGGCGCGCCGCGCTCCGGCCTGCCGTCGTCCATGGCCGCCCTGGGCGATTCACTCACCTCCGGCTTCGGCTCCTGCCTGACCCTGGCCGCGTGCACCCGCAACTCCTGGTCCACCGGGGGTGGTACCCAGGTCAACAGCCACTACCTGCGGATCAGGGCAAGAAACCCGGCCATCAGCCGGAACAACCACAACTTCGCCGTACCGGGCGCGCGGGCAGCCGGGCTGGCCGGGCAGGCCGCGGCGGCGGTACGGGAGAAGGTCGATTATGTGACCGTGCTGATCGGCGCGAACGACGCGTGCCGCCGGAAGGTGGCCGAGATGACCCCGGTCGCCACATTCCGCCGGCAGGTGGACGCCGGCCTCGCCACGATCAAGAAGGGCCTGCCGCGGGCCCGGGTACTGGTGGTCAGCATCCCGGACCTCTACCGGCTCTGGCAGGTCGGCCACACCAACCGCAACGCGGTGCGGGCCTGGTCGCTCGGCGTCTGCCCGTCGCTGCTGGCGCACCCGGCGTCGACCGCGGAGATGGACGCGGAACGCCGCCGGGCGGTCCGCGCCCGGATCGACGACTACAACCGCGCGCTCGCCGCCGCCTGCCGGGCCTACGGGCCGCTGTGCCGGTACGACGGCGGTGCGGCGCACCGGGTGCGCTTCGACCTGTCCATGGTCAACCACCTGGACTACTTCCACCCGAGCGTCGCCGGGCAGAACAAGCTGGCCAGCGTCACCTTTCCCAGGCGCTTCTGGTGACCCGACCCGCGGTCAGCTGACCGTGCACGGGGTGCCGCCGAGGCGGAAGTCACCCGGCCGGGGGTTCGTGCCGCTGTACGTCGCCTGGAAGCCGAACGTCACGCTGCCGTTCGCCGGCAGGCTGGCGTTCCAGGGGGCGTTGCGCGCGGTCACGCTCTGCCCGCTCTGGGACAGCTCGGTGTTCCACGCGTTGGTCACCTGCTGGTTGCCCGGGAAGGTCCAGCTCAGCGCCCAGCCGTTGAGCGCCGAGCCGCCGTTGGCGACGACCACGTTCGCGGTGAAGCCCGTGTTCCACTGGTTCACCTCGTACCGGACAGAGCACGCGCCGGCCGGGGCCGAGCCGGTCGGTGAGGCCGACGCCGACGGGGAGGCCGACGCCGACGGGGAGCCGCCACCGCCGCTCGGCGGGAAGCGGATGACCCGGTCGTCGTTCGCCGCCGGGGTGCCACGGCCGTCCCGGTTGCTGGTGGTCACCCACAGGTACCCGTCCGGGCCGACGATCACCGTGCGCAGCCGGCCGAACGTGCCCTGCAGCTCGGCGGTGGGCGTGCCGGTGCTCGTCCCGTTCAGCGGGACCAGCCACAGCCGGCGGCCGGCCAGGGCACCGGCGAACAGGGTGTTGTTGGCGATCGCGGCCCCGCTCGGGGACGCCTCCGAGGTGCGCCACACCACCAGCGGGTCGCGGAAGTTGGGGTTGTTGGCGACGCCCTCGACGATGGGCCAGCCGTAGTTGCCCCCGGGCACGATCAGGTTGATCTCGTCCCAGGTGTTCTGGCCGAACTCGGTCGCCCACAGTCGCCCCTGCGTGTCCCAGGCCAGGCCCTGCACGTTGCGGTGGCCGTAGCTGTAGACCAGGGAGCCGGCGAACGGATTGTCCGGCGGCACGCTGCCATCCGGGCGCATCCGAAGGATCTTGCCGCCGAGGCTCTGCAGGTTCTGCGCGTTCGCGGTCTGCCCGGCCTCGCCGACGCCGGCGTAGAGCATGCCGTCCGGCCCGAACGCGATCCGGCCGCCGTCGTGGATGCTGCCGCGCGGTATGCCGGAGACCACCACCTGCTGGTTCTGCGGGTTGGCGAGGGTGAACCGGACGATCCGGTTGTCGGCGGCCGAGGTGAAGTACGCGTACACCAGGTTGTCCTGGGCGTACGTGGGCGAGACGGCGAGGCCGAGCAGCCCGCCCTCACCGGTCGGCGACACGTTCGGCACGGTCGCCACCTGGACCGGTGCGGCGCCCGGACGCACCCGCATGATCCGGGCCCGCGCCCGCTCGGCGACCAGCGCACTGCCGTCGGGCAGGAACGCCACTCCCCACGGCACCTCCAGCCCGGTGGCGACCACCTCCGGCCGGGTGAAGTCGAAGCCGGCGGCGGCCTGGGCCTCGGTGGCGAGGACGGTCAGCGTGGTGCCGGTGAGGGCGGCCGCGAGCAGGGCGGCGGCCGCCGCCGTACGCTTACGCATAGCAAGCTCCTTGGCAGCGCGAGCAAGCGATCGTCATCAATGTAGCATGTCATCGATATACCCGCTCGCGGTCAGCTCGTAGTGCAGCGTGCGCACCCGCATCAGACGGTGGCTGAGCGGCACCATGGCCGCCTGCAGCAGGGGGTACTTGGCGGCCAGCAGCCGGCGCGCCCGCACCGCCTCGGCGCCGTCGAGCAGGCGTGCCTTCGCCGGCGTTGCCGGGCCGGTCGGGCGGCCCTCCGGTGTGGACGGTGCGATGAGGACGTTCGGGTTGCGGCGCAGGCGCTTGGCCTTCCAGGAGGTGTGCCAGGTCCGCACATACGCGTGGTCGCCGTCCACCGCGATGCTGACCGGCGACGTGGGCGCCGTGCCGTCCCTCCGGTACGTGGTGACGGCGATTGTCTTCTGCCGCACCAGCGGCGCCCAGACCGCGCTGGCTGCGGTGCCCACCCGGCCCACCATATAGCCGAGCTGGCACAGCCGCAGCGCCAGCGCGAGTGCGACCAGGACCGAGACGCTGCCCAGCAGCACCCAGTCGGAGTTCCGCCCGCCCAGCGCGGTCACCACGGTGGACGGGTCGGGCCGGGCGGGTGTGACGGGTACCGTGAGACCCGATGCGTGACCTCCGTTACCTGCCCAAGGCCAACCTCCACCTGCACCTGGCCGGGGCGATGCGCCCGGCCACCCTGGCGGAGCTGGCCGCCCGGTACGGCCTGGCGGCACCGCCCCCCGTCGCGCTGGCCAGGTCCGGGCACAGCTGGGCCGCCTTCCAGAGCCGCTACGACGCGGCGCGGTCGGTGATCCGCACGGCCCAGGACATCGCCCGGGTGGTCGATGAGGCGCTCGCCGACGATGCCGAGGACGGCTGCGGGTGGGTGGAGCTGCAGGTCGACCCGACCGGGTACGCCCGGCTCGTGGGTGGCCTGGAGCCGGTCCTGGAGGCGGTGCTCGCCGCCGCGGCCGGCCGCGCCGGAGTGATCGTCGCATCCAGCTGGGCCCGGCCGCCCGCCCATGCCGAGCGGCTCGCCCGGCTCGCCGCCCGCTATGCCCCGTACGGCGTGGTGGGTTTCGGCCTGTCCAACGACGAACGCGGTGCCCGGGTCGCCGACTTCGCCCCGGCGTTCCGGGTCGCGGCCGAGGCCGGCCTGCTCGGCACCCCGCACGCCGGCTTCTACGAGCCGGCCTGGCACGTACGCGACTGCGTGACCCTGCTCGGGGCGCGCCGCATCGGCCACGGGCTGACCGCCACACTGGACAGCGCCACGCTCGCGCTGCTCGCCGAGCGCTCGGTAACGCTGGAGATCTGCCCCACGTCGTACCCGCCGTTGGGTGTCGCGCCCGACCTCTCGGCGGTGCCCGTACGCGCGCTGCTCGCCCACGGCGTCCCGGTCGCCCTCGGCACCGACGACCCGCTGCTGTTCGGCGCCGGCCTGGTTGAGCAGTACCAGATCGCCCGTGACCAGCTGGGCTGCACCGACGAGGAGCTGGCCGCGCTGGCCGCGCACTCCATCGCCGGATCGGCGGCTCCCGCGGCGGTCAAGGCACGCCTGTTGGCCGGGGTCCGGGACTGGCTCGCCATCGAGGAATCATGACACTGCTGCCGGCGCTCTCCGGAGCCTTCCCGGACCGGGCCGACGCGGTGCGCGTCGGCTCCTCGGCCATTTCCTGGGAGAGCCTGCGCGGTGCGGCAACCGCGGTGGCCGACCGGATCGCCGGTGCGCCGGCTGTGGCCGTGGAGGCGACCGCCAGCCTGGAGACGGTGGTCGCCGCCGTCGGCGCTCTGATCGCCGGCGTCCCGCTCGTGCCCGTACCGCCGGACTCCGGCCCGGTGGAGCGCGAGCACATCCTCACCGACTCGGGCGCGGTCCCGCTCGGCCCGGTCGACCTGACCGCGCGGTCGGACACCAGCCATCCCACCCCGGCCGGCACGGCCACCGCCCTCATCCTCTACACCAGCGGCACCACCGGAGCGCCGAAGGGTGTGCTGCTCTCCCGCGACGCCATCGCCGCCGACCTCGACGCGCTCGCCGAAGCCTGGCAATGGAGCGCCGACGACGTACTCGTGCACGGCCTGCCCCTGTTCCATGTGCACGGCCTCGTGCTCGGCGTACTCGGCGCGCTGCGCACCGGGTCCCGCCTGGTCCACACCGTACGGCCGCAGCCGTCCGCGTACGCCGCCGCGGCCGGGACACTCTACTTCGGAGTCCCCACGGTCTGGTCGCGGGTCTGTGCCGAGCCGCAGGCGGCCCGCGCCCTGTCCGGCGCCCGCCTGCTGGTCTCCGGCAGTGCCGCCCTGCCCGTGCCGGTCTTCGAGTCGCTGCGCTCGCTGACCGGGCACGAGCCGGTCGAGCGGTACGGCATGACGGAGACCCTGATCACGGTGAGCGCGCGGGCGGACGGTCCCCGGCGTCCCGGGTGTGTGGGCACCCCGCTGCCGGGCGTGGCGACCCGGCTGGCACTCCCCGATGGCGAGCTCGAGGTCCGCGGGCCGACCCTCTTCTCCGGGTACCTCAACCGCCCGGACGCCACCGCTGCATCGTTCACTGCGGACGGCTGGTTCCGGACCGGCGACCTGGCGACCGTCGACGCCGACGGCACCCACCGGATCGTCGGACGCTCGGCGACGGACCTCATCAAGTGCGGCGGGTACCGCGTCGGCGCCGGGGAGGTCGAGGACGCGCTGCTGGCTCATCCGGCGGTGGCCGAGGCGGCCGTCGTCGGGGCCCCGCACGCCGACCTGGGCCAGGAGATCGTCGCGTACGTGGTGGCCTCCGGCGCCTCCGCCCAGGAGCTGATCGACTTCGTGGCCCGCCGGCTGTCCGTCCACAAGCGACCACGACGCGTCCACCTGGTCGAGGCGCTTCCGCGCAACGCCATGGGCAAGGTCCAGAAGGCGAGGTTGATCGACGCCTGAGCCCAGGGTGGTAGAGCGTGCGTGCTTCCGCCGGGTGGTCATGTCACTGTCAGCTACGGCGATCCGCGGGAAACCTGCCGGTGCCGCCACGGCTCTCCTGACATGGGCGGCGAAGCAGGGCCGGGCCTGGGACGTCGCGCAGACGGGCCGCGGCGAGCGCTGACGTCGCCACTAAA
>JADGHA010000090.1 GCA_019689695.1 Micromonosporaceae bacterium
GCAGGCCGACGTGCGGGCGGCCGCCGCCGCCGCCGCGGGGCCGCGGGCGGCCGCCGCGTCCAGCCCGACCACGGAGGTAGGTGCCGCATGACCGGCCTCGCCCAGGCCGCGCCGCTTCGCCGTCGCCGCCCGGTCGCCCGGGCGGTGGAGGGGCAGGAGCTCGCGCTCGTCGCCGTCATCGCGTTGCTGTGGCTGGCCCTGTCGGTCGGCACGGACACCTTCCTCACCGGCTCGAACCTGCGCAACATCGTGTTCGGCGTGGCCGCCGTCGCGATCATCGGGATCGGGATGACCCCGATCATCGTGACCGGGGGCATCGACGTCTCGGTGGGCAGCATGGTCGCCGTCGTCATGGTGGTGGTGGCCAAGCTCATCCGGGACTCCGGGGTGTCCGCGCCGCTCGCGGTCGCCGTGGCGGTCGGGCTCGGCCTCGCGCTCGGCTGCGTCAACGGCCTGCTGGTCAGCCTCGGCGGCATTCATCCGATCATCGTCACGTTCGGCATGCTCAACGTGTTCCGCTTCGTGGCGCTGCGCATCTTCGACTCCAAGCAGGTCACCGGCGTACCGGACACGCTGGCCTGGTTCGGCGGCGGCCAGGCCGGCCGCGGCCTGCTCGGCATCCCGAACGCCTGGTGGCTGGCGATGGTCCTCGCCGCGCTCATGTGGTGCTACATGCGCTACTGGGCGACCGGGCGGCACTGGTACGCGATCGGCAACGACGCCACCGCCGCCCGGCTCGCCGGCATCAAGGTGCGCCAGCGCACCGTCGCGGCGTACGCGCTCACCGGGGCGCTGGTCGGCCTGGCCGGCTGCGTCCTGATCGGCAGCGGCGGCCTGGTGCAGCAGAACGCCGGCACCGGGCTGGAGCTGCAGGTCATCGCGGCCGTGGTGATCGGCGGCACGAGCATCCTCGGCGGCCGCGGCACCGTCCTTGGCACCCTGCTGGGCGCGCTACTGGTCGGCACGGTGACCAGTGCCATCACCCTGCTCGGCTGGCGCAGTGAGCTGACCGAGCTGTTCATCGGCTTGTTCATCCTGGTCGCGGTCGGCGTCGACCTGGTACGCGAGCGCCGGAGGAGTGCACGATGACGACCAATACCGCCGCGCCGGACCAGACTCGCGAGGACCGGCCGGCCCCCGGTCGGGAGAGGACACAGTGGACCCGCGCGGTGCGGTTCGTGCTCTCCGAACGGGTCGCGCTGCTCAGCGTGCTGCTCGTGGTGGTGGTGGCCTGGTTCTGGTTCCTCGGCCAGAACGACTACCTGGTCGCGCCGTACGACGCCGACTACCTCGCCTCGGCGCTGGAGACGATGGTCCCGCTGTGCCTGCTCGGCCTCGCCGAGTTCATCGTGATCGTCTCCGGGCGCGGCGGGATCGACCTGTCGGTGGGATCGATCGTCAGCCTCTCCGGCATGGCGCTCGGGTTCATGGTGGGCGAATGGGGGTGGCCGGTGATCCCGGCGCTCGCCCTGACCGTCCTCATCGGAGGGATTCTCGGTGCGATCAACGGGGTGCTCGTCGCCTACCTGGGTTTCCCGGCGCTGATCGCCACGCTCGCCACCTACTACGCGTACGGCTCGCTCGCGCTGGTGAGCAACGACAAGGCGCCCATCTCGACCAAGCCGATCCAGGACCTGCACTCGCTGACCAGGGCCCTTGACCTCCCGGTCGTGCCGGACCTGCCGCTGCAGGTGCTGACCTTCCTCGTCCCCACCGTCGTCGTGGTGTGGCTGCTGGTCAACCGCACGACCTTCGGCCGCCGGCTGTACGCCATCGGCACCAACGACGTCGCCGCGCGCTTCGCCAACATCGACGTGCGGCAGACCCGGTTCCGCGCGTACCTCGCCGCCGGCCTGCTCTCCGGGGTGGTCGCGGTGGTGACCGTCGCGCAGTTCGCGTCGGCCCGGCCGGACGCGGGCAGCGTGGGCAACGGAATGGCGCTGCCGGCCATCACCATCGCCGTACTCGGCGGCGTGGCGATCTCCGGCGGGCTGGGCCGGGTGGCCGGGGTGGTGGTCGCCGCGCTGCTCGTGGTGTGGCTCAACGCCGGCATCCTGCTCGCCTACGAGGGCTCCGACGGCAGCCAGGTCCAGCTCTTCGCGCTCGGCGCGGTCCTGGTCCTCTCCGCGCTGCTCAACGCGGTCACCCTGCGCCGGCGCGGGGGTGCCCGATGAGCGTACGCGCCGACCGGGCCGCCGTTCCCGGCGCGCTCGTCGAGCTGACGCTGCGCCTCGGCGACCCGGCGCGCGACCTGGTCAGCCTCGCCGAGGGCAACACGTCGACCACGGTGGACGGCCAGCTCGTGGTGAAGGCGAGCGGCGCGCGGATGGACCGGGCCACCGCGGACGACTTCGTGGTGGTCGACATCGACGCCGCGGCTCGCGTCCTCAGCGACCCGCGCGCCACACAGGACGACCTGTCGGCGCTGCTCGCACTCGCCGGCGACCCGCGCGGGCGGCGCGCCTCGATCGAGACGCTGGTGCACGTCGCGGCGGTCCACGCCGGCGGTGCGGCCTGGGTCGCGCACACCCACCCGACCGCCGTCGTCGGGCTCGTGTCGCTGGCGGAGGGCGAGCGGCTGTGGCAGGCCCCGCTCTTCCCGGACGAGGCGGTGGTGGTCGGCCGGCCGGCCTGGGTCGGGTACCAGGAGCCCGGCCTGGCGCTCGGCCGGGCGGTCGCCCGCGCCATCGCCGAGCACGCCGACCGGTACGGCGGCCCGCCGCGGCTGGTGCTGCTGGGCAACCACGGCCTGGTCGCCCTCGGCCGATCGGCCGAGGAGGTGGAGGCGGTGACCACGATGGCGGTGAAGGCCGCCCGGGCTCGGGTGGTCGCGTACGCCGTCGGGACGCCGCGCTACCTGGACGCCGCTGGCGGGGACGCGCTGGCCGCCCGCGCCGACGAGGTCGCGCGCCGTGCGCTGTTCGCTGGAGGGCAGCTGTGACGCCGTTTGCCGGGCGGACGGTCAAAGCGGTGTTCTTCGACATCGGCGGCCCGATCTACGACGACGGGAACTTCGTCGCCGCGGTGCTCGCCGCGCTGGACGAGATGCGGGCCGAACGGGGCGCCGGGCCGGCGGACCGGGCCCGGTTCCAGGCGGTCTACGACGGCGTGCGCGCGGCGCAGGCCGGCTCGCTGCGCCGGGCGCTGGCCGCCGAGTTCCTCGGCGGCCAGCAGTGGCGTGACGAGCTGCACGCGCGCACCCGCCGGCACTGGCGGCACCCGGCGGGCACCATGTACGCCGACGTGCTGCCCTGCCTGCGGGCACTGCACGGGCACGTGCGCGTCGGCGTGCTCGCCAACCAGGAGGCGAGTGTCGTCGACGCCCTGCGCCGCGACGGGGCGGCGCCGTTCATCGACATCTGGGGCGTCTCCGCGCTGGTGGGCGTGGAGAAGCCGGATCCGGCCCTGTTCGAGTGGGCGGTGGCCGAGGCGGGGGTCGCCGCCGCGGAGGCGGTGCACGTGGGCAACCGGCTGGACACCGATGTCCGGCCGGCCCGGCAGGTCGGCCTCGGCACGGTATGGGTGCTGCGCGGCGAGGCCCCGCCGCAGCCCACGCCCGACCAGCTGGCCGAGCCCGATCTCGCCGTGCCGGACCTGCGCGACCTGCCCCGGCTCCTGCTCGGTGGCGGTGAATGACCGGACTGCTCATCGGCCTGGACGTCGCGACCGCCGACGTACGCGCGGTCGCGGTCACGCCCGACGGGGCGGTGGTGGCGCGGGCGGGGGCCCCGCTGCCGCAGCCCGAGCGGGATGCCACCGGCCGGGCCGAGCAGCGGCCGGTACACCCCGATGTCGTCGAGGCGGTCCTGGCGCAGCTGTCCGCCCGGCTGCCCGGGCCCGTCGCCGCCCTGTCGGTGACGGCGACCTCGGGCACGGTGGTGCCGTGCACGGCCGAACTCGCGCCGGCCGGCCCGGCGCTGCTCTACAACGACCGCCGGGCCGCCGAGCCCGGGTCGGGTGTGGACCGACAGCTGGTGGCGGCCGCGCCGGCGCTGGCCAGCATCGCGTGGCTGCAACGCCACCGGCCGGCGAGCCGGTACCGGCACGTGAGCGACCTGGTCGTGGCACGGCTCACCGGCGAGGACGCGCCGAGCGACACCAGCCACGCACTCAAGACCGGCGCCGACCCGCAGACGCTGCGCTGGCCGGCGCACCTGCTGGCCGCGGCGCAGGTGGCGCCGTCACAGCTGCCGCGGCTGTCCCGACCGGGCACCGTGGCCGGCGGCTTGTCCGCCCGCAGCGCGGCGGTGACCGGGCTGCCCGCCGGCACACCGGTGGTCCTCGGCATGACCGACGGCTGTGCGGGCCAGGTGGCGGCGGGCGGGGTGCACCCGGGCGACGCGGTCGGCGTGCTGGGGACGACACTGGTGGTCAAGCTGGCGGCGCGGCACCGGGTCAGCGACCCGGCGCTCGGGGTCTACAGCCATTTCGCGCCGGACGGGTTGTGGTGGCCCGGGGGAGCCAGCAATGCCGGCGCGGGTGTGCTGCGCGACGCCTTCCCCGGCGCGGACCTGCATGCGCTGGACCTGGCGGCCGCCGCCCACGGCCCGGCCACCGTGCTGGTCTACCCGGTCAGCCGCGGCGGGGAGCGCTTCCCCTTCGTGACGCCGGACGCGGGTGGCCCGCTGGACGGCACCCCGGCCGGCCCGACGGAGCACTACCGTGCACTGCTGGACGGAGTGTCCTATGTAGAACGGCTGGCGCTGGAGGTGCTGGCGGCGGCGGGCGCGCCGAGCCACGGCCCGGTCCGGGCGGTGGGTGGCGGCAGCCGCAGCGGGACCTGGCTGCGCATCCGGGCCAGCGTCCTGGGCCGCCCGGTGGTGGTGCCGGCCGAGGCGTCCAGCGCCTTCGGCGCCGCGGTGCTGGCCGCGTCGTCCACAGTGCACTCCGGCCTGGCCGCGGCGGTGGACGCCATGGTCCGGCTGGCCCGCACGGTCGAGCCGGACCCGGCCGAGCAGCCTCGCCTCGACGACGGGTACGCCCGCTTCGTGGACGCGCTCGTCGCGCGCGGGTGGCTGGCCCGCGCACCGGCGGGCGAGCAGACCGCGACGGCGGGCATGCAAGCGAACAACGCGATGGGATGGGGAACCTGATGCAGCCAACGACCCGAGACGACGTGCCCGAGGGCGTCTCCACCGAGGTGGCCGCCATGCTCGACCGGGCGAACCGCCTTGGGGCGGACCCGACCGTGACCAACTACGGCGGAGGCAACTGCTCGTGCAAGGCGGAGGTGGTGCACCCGGCGACAGGGGAGCCGGTCACGCTGCTGTACGTCAAGGGCTCCGGCGGGGACCTCGGCACCCTTCGCTACCCGGGCCTCGCCGTGCTCGAGCTGGGCCGGCTGCGTGGGCTCGACGGCCGGTACCGGGGCGTCGCGCACGAGGACGAGATGGTCGACCTGTTCGCGTACTGCTCCTTCGGGCCCGGCGGCGCCGCGCCGTCCATCGACACCCCGATGCACGGGCTGGTGGAGGCGACCCACGTGGATCACCTGCACCCGGACAGCGTCATCGCGCTCGCCGCCGCCGCCGACGGCGAGCAGCTGGTGCGGGAGTGCTACGGCGACCGGGTGCGCTGGATCCCATGGATCCGACCCGGCTGGGAGCTCGGGCGGATGATCGCCGAGATCGTACGCACCCAGCCGCAGGTGGAGGGCGTGGTGCTCGGCGGCCACGGGCTGACCACCTGGGGCACCACCAGCGAGCAGTGCGAGGAGCGGGCGCTGCGGCTCATCCGCGAGGCGGCGGAGTTCATCGAGCGCACCGGCCGGCCGGAGCCCTTCGGCCCGGTGCGGGACGACCGCCGCCCACTGCCGGACGAGCAGCGCCACCAGCGCGCCGCCCAGCTCGCGCCGATCCTGCGTGGCATCGCCGGCACCGACAGCCGGGTGGTCGGGCACTTCCGGGACGACGAGGTGGTCCTGGACTTCCTCTCCCGCGAGTCGCTGGACCGGCTCGTCCCGCTCGGCACCTCCTGCCCGGACCACTTCCTGCGGACGAAGATCCGCCCGCTGCTGCTGGACACCGCACCGGACGCGCCGCTGGAGCAGGTGACCACGCGCCTGCGCGAGCTGCACGCGGCGTACCGCGATGAGTACGCCGCCTACTACCACCGCTACGCCGACGAGAACAGCCCGCCCATGCGCGGCGCCGACCCGGCCATCGTGCTCGTCCCGGGCGTGGGCATGTTCTCCTTCGGCGCGGACAAGCAGACCGCCCGCGTCGCCGGAGAGTTCTACGTCAACGCCATCAACGTGATGCGTGGGGCGGAGGCAGTCTCCACGTACGCGCCGGTGCCGGAGAGCGAGAAGTTCCGGGTCGAGTACTGGGAGCTGGAGGAGCGCAAGCTGCGCCGCCGGCCCAAGCCGCGGGCGCTGGCGGGCCGGGTCGCGCTGGTGACCGGCGGCGCGTCCGGAATCGGCCGGGCCACCTGCGTGGCGCTCGCCGCCCAGGGCGCCTGCGTCGTGGTGGCCGACCTCGACCTAGCCGGCGCCGAGCAGGTGGCCAAGGAGCTGGGCGGCCCCGACGTGGCCCGCGCCGTCCACGTCGACGTGGCGCAGGAGGCCTCCGTGCGCGCCGCGGTGCAGGCGGCGTGCCTGGCCTTCGGCGGGATCGACATCGTGGTGAACAACGCCGGCCTGTCGAAGTCGGCGCCGCTGGAGGAGACCACGACCGAGCTGTGGGACCTGCAGTTCAACGTCATGCCGCGCGGCTCGTTCCTCGTCTCCCGGGAGGCGGCGGCCGTGCTGCGGGCCCAGGGCCACGGCGGCGACATCGTCTACATCGTCAGCAAGAACGCCGTCTTCGCCGGCCCGGCCAACATCGCGTACTCGGCGGCGAAGGCGGCACAGGCCCACCAGGTACGGCTGCTCGCGGCCGAGCTCGGCGCCGACGGCGTGCGGGTCAACGGCGTCAACCCCGACGGCGTGGTCCGCGGGTCGGGCATCTTCGCCGGCGGCTGGGGTGCCCAGCGGGCGGCGGTCTACGGCGTCCCGGAGGAGGAGCTCGGCCGGTACTACGCGCAGCGAACCCTGCTCAAACAGGAGGTGCTCCCCGAACACGTGGCAGCGGCGGTGGTCGCGCTGGTGGACGGGTCGCTGCCGCTGACCACCGGCCTGCTCGTCCCCGTCGACAGCGGCGTGCCCCAGGCGTTCCTGCGATGAGCGCACGCAACCCGCTCGGCATTCACGCCGCCGTCTTCGTCGGCGGCTGGAGCCCGCAGGAGCGCCGGGCCGCGGCGAGCCGCGCCCGCCGCGCCGGCTACGACATCCTGGAGATCCCCGCGCTCGACCCCGCGGCCATCGACGTCGCGGACACCCGTGCCGTCCTCGCCGAGCACGGGCTGGCCGGGGTCTGCTCCCTGGGTCTCGACTTCGACGCGGACATCTCCAGCCCGGACCCGGACGTCGCCGCCCGCGGCGAGGCGCGGCTGGTCGCGGCGCTGGACGTCGCGGCGGCCCTCGGGCGGGACTCGACCGCCGGCGGCTTCCTGGGTGGCGTCATCTACAGCGCCCTCGGCAAGTACGACCGGCCGGTGCACCCGCGCGGCCGCGACTCGATGGTGGCCATCCTGCGCCGGCTGGCGGCACGGGCCGCGGACCTGGGGGTGACCCTGGGCCTGGAGGCGGTGAACCGCTACGAGTCCAATGTGATCAATACGTGTGCCCAGGCGGTGCAGGTGATCGAGGAGGTGGGCGCGGGCAACGTCGTGGTCCACCTCGACGTCTACCACGCCAACATCGAGGAGGCGTCCATCGCACAGGCAGTGGCCGACTGCGGCGACCACCTGGGGTACGTCCATGTAGGAGAGTCGCACCGCGGCTACCTCGGCACCGGATCCGCGGATCTGGACGGCCTGTTCCGCGCTCTGCGGGAGACCGGCTACACCGGCCCGGTGACGTTCGAGTCGTTCTCCCGCGCGGTCGTCTCGGCCGACCTGTCGGACCGGCTGGGCGTGTGGCGCGACCTGTGGGAGGACGGCGACGACCTCGCCGCGCACGCGTACGCGTACATGTCCTCGCGCCTGGCCGGCGACCAACCGTCCGGCTGAGGGTCTACTTCGGATCTCCGGCAACCCGCCGGGACCGGCCCATCCGCCCGCACGGTCCGTCACATACACGTTTGTGCTGCCGCCGAATGGTCCACGGTTAGGGGGTACAAGGTGCAAGCTGCCTGAGATGTCGAGGTGTTCCAGATGCGACGGATTCCGCGACCATTGGCGATCGGCGTGGGGCTGGTGGCGGTGGCAGTGCTGGGTATCGCCCTGGGCGTCGGCCCGCTGCCCAGGCCGCGGTTGTTCGGCTCCGTCGCGGGCTCCGTCGGAGGGCACGGCAGACATGCCGGAGAGTCCCAGGTGGCCCTGGACGTCACGCCCGCGACCAACGCCAAGAACCTTCCGATCACCACCGAGATCGGGACAAAGGTCAGTGGCGGAACAGTCGACGCGGTGACGCTCACCGAGCAGGGCGGCGGCCAGGTGGGCGGGGCGATGCGCGGCGACGGTTCCTCGTGGATTCCGAACAAGCCGCTCAAGTTCGGCAGGACCTACACCGCGAAGGTGACCGCGCGGGACTCCGATGGCCGGACGGTGACCCGGTCCACCTCGTTCTCCACCATGAAGGAGCCCGACAGTCGGGTCGCCACCGGGCTCAACATGACCGACAGCGACAGCCGGACGTTCGGCGTCGCGATGCCGGTCGCGGTCCGCTTCGACGAGGAGGTCCCCGCCTCGGCGCGTGCCGCGGTGGAGCGGCGGCTCTTCGTCACCAGCGATCCGCCCCAGCCCGGGGCCTGGCGGTGGTTCACCGGGCGGGAGGTGCTCTACCGTCCGCAGAACTACTGGAAGCCGGGGACGAAAATCAACGTACGCGCCGCGCTGGACGGGGTGCCGCTGGGCAACGACCGCTACGGCGACACCGACCACACCGCCAGCGGGACCATCGGCCGCGACTTCGAGATGAAGGTCGACAACAAGACCAAGTCGATGTCGGTGTACCAGGACGGCAAGCTGCTCAAGACGATGCCGGTGAGCCTGGGCAAGCCGAGCACCCCGTCATCCAGCGGCACGATGGTCATCATGGAGCGGGACCGGGAGACGGTCTTCGACACCCGCCGCGAGCTCGGGCCGGTCGAGGGCTACCGGGTGAACATCCAGTGGGCCCAGCGGCTCACCTGGGGCGGACAGTTCATCCACTCCGCGCCGTGGTCGGTCTGGGACCAGGGGCGGGACAACGTGTCACACGGATGCGTCAACCTGTCGCCGGAGAACGCCAAGTGGCTGTTCGACCGCACCGAGGTCGGTGACCCGGTGACGGTACAAGGGACCGAGGCGAAGCTGGATCCCGGTGACGGCTGGACGGCCTGGAACATGAGCTGGGCGAACTACCTGAAGGGCGCTCGCCGGTAGCGCGGGGGAGTGACATCCGGACACGCCCGCGCCACGGTGGACCCGCCCCGATCGGGCATCGCCGACATGGTCGGCAGGGTCGTCGAGTCGCCCCCGACCCGGCTGGTCATCACCTTCGAAGAGCCCGGGGCCGCACCGGCCGACCGGCCGTCCACAGTGACGTTCCACATCGAACCGTACCAGGACATCGTCCGGCTCACCGTCACCCACGAACACCTGGCCGACCGCGACGCCGTCAACGCGGTCTCGCTCGGATGGCCGGCCGTGATGGCCAACCTCAAGTCGCTGTTGGAGACCGGGCGCCCGCTGCCGCAGCCGTCGTGGGAGATGCCCGCCGAGCTGGTTGCCGGCCAGATGTCCAGCAACGATCCAGCATGGCCGGCACATTTCCGGGTGATGTGTGCATTTCGGGCAAGATCGCGTCCGGCCGCGGATAAAATCGCACCGTGGCGCGGCTTACCACACGGGTGGTGAAGTCGCCGGATGACGTGGTCCGGCACTTCGACGCGCTGGCAGCGACCTACGCAGAGGCGCACGGATCCCCGGAACGCCTGCTCGCGTACCGCCTGCGGCTGATCCGACGGCTGCTGGCAGGAGCACCGCGCGGAGCTGTTCTGGAGATCGGTTGTGGCACCGGGACGCACCTTCTCGCGCTCGCCGACGAGTTCGACCGCGCCATCGGGACCGACGTGTCCCCGGCGATGGTTGCGGCGGCCCGCCGGCTGGCGGCCGAGGCGAAGCCGGGCGCACACATCAGCTTCCGGGTCGACCCCGCGGAGAGGCTCGACACGGTCGCCGGGGCGTCGGTCGACGCGGTGGTCTGTGTCGGGACGCTGGAGCACATTCCGGACAAGGAGCGCGTCATGCGCCAGGTCCGGCGCGTGCTGACGCCGGGCGGCAGGTTCGTCTGCCTCACCCCCAACGGTGGCTACTGCTGGTACCGCCACCTGGCGCCGATGCTCGGCCGCGACGTGCGGCACCTGTCCACCGACCGCTTCCTCACCTTGGCCGAGCTGGAGGCCCTGCTCGACACGGCCGGCCTGCACACGATCGAGCGCTGCTTCTGGACGTTCGTGCCCTCGGGCGACATGCCGGCCGGGGCTGTGTCGATCCTGACCGCCCTGGACTGGTGTACCCGGCGCACGCCCTGGGGCTACCTGCGCGGCGGGATCGCCGTCGCGGCCCGCCCGCGCTGACCCGGCGGCCACCGCTCGTCACCAGCGGCCCCGGTTGGTGGGCCCGTTGAACCTTCCCGCCGCCGGGGCCGAACACCCTGTCATGGTGGATCGGCCCCGGCTCGAGGTCCTCGACGGTCTGCGGTTCGTCGCGGCGATGATGGTGGTCGCCTACCACTACACGGCGATGTGGCACGTCTGGCGCCGCCCGGTCGAAGGCATCTTCCCGCACCAGCCGGCCGCCTACGGCTGGCTCGGCGTCTACCTGTTCTTCCTGATCAGCGGCTTCGT
The DNA here is from genome assembly GCA_019689695.1 of Micromonosporaceae bacterium. Taxonomy (GTDB): domain Bacteria; phylum Actinomycetota; class Actinomycetes; order Mycobacteriales; family Micromonosporaceae; genus JADGHA01. The sequence goes on from JADGHA010000090.1 coordinate 10,872, forward strand.
CATCTGCCTGAGCAGCTGGGGCCGCGGGGTCGAGGCGTTTCTGGTGTCCCGGGCCGTCCGCCTCTATCCCGCGTACTGGCTCTCGGTCCTGGCGACGGCCACGGTCCTGTGCATCTGGCCGTACGTCGACCAGCCCGTCGGCTGGCGCAACACCCTGGTCAACCTCACCATGTTCCACGAGCCGCTGCGCGTGCCGGCGGTCGCGGAGGTGTACTGGACACTCTGGGCGGAGCTGCGGTTCTACCTGCTGTTCACGCTCGTCGTCTGGTCCGGGTTGACCTACCGGCGGGTGGTCGCGTTCTGCCTGCTGTGGCTGGGCGCCGTGACCGCGGCCAAAGCCACCCTGGACGGTGGCATTGTCCACACGGTACTGATGACGAACTACGCGCCGCTGTTCACCGCCGGTGTCGCTTTCTACCTGATGCACCGGTTCCGGCCGACCCTGCTGCTGTGGGGGATCGTCGTCGCCTCCTACCTGCTCTCCCTGCCGGCGGTGCGGTACCGCGCCGGCCTGGAGGCCGACCGCGGCGAGCCGCCCGGGCCGGTGTGGCCGGCGGTCGTGCTGCTGGCCGCCTGCTTCCTGCTGATCGCCGCGGTCGCCCTGGGCTGGCTGCGCTGGGTCCGCGGCCGCTGGCTGGTCGTCCTCGGCGCCATGACGTATCCGCTGTACCTGCTGCACCTCGACCTCGGCGGCACCATCATCTACCTGTGGCAGCGTCGCGTGCCTGCGCCGCTTCTGGTGGCGATGGTCACCGCGGCGATGGTCGCGCTCGCCTGGCTGGTGCACCGGTACGTCGAGCGGCCGGCGGCGCCTCTGCTGAGGCGCGCGCTGGTGGGCGCCTCAGCCGGGCTCCGGCGGCTCGCCGCACGCGCCCGGCCGCGTTCCAGGTACGACCCGCCGGCCCTGCGCGGCACTCCACCTGCGTAGGCGGACCCGCCGCACAGCCGACGCCAC
>JADGHA010000091.1 GCA_019689695.1 Micromonosporaceae bacterium
GCTAGCGTCAGGGCCGTGGGGAGGTACGACGACGTCCTGCGCCAGCCGCGTCGCGTCAGGACAGTGCCCGAGGTGGACGCGGAGCCGGACCTGGTGGTCGAGGACGTCGAATCCGGGTTCTGCGGCGCGGTGGTCGGCTTCGACGCCGGGGCGGTGGTGCTGGAGGACCGGCACGGCCGGCGCCGGCACTTCCCGCTGCTGCCGGCGGCGTTCCTGCTCGACGGCGAGGTGGTCACCCTTCGCCGGCCCGCGCCGCGCCCGACCCGGCCGGCCCGCCGGCGCACCGCCTCCGGCTCCATCGCGGTGGACGGCGTCCGGGCGCGGGTGGCGAGGGCCAGCCGGATCTGGGTCGAGGGCCTGCACGACGCCGCGCTGGTCGAGCGGATCTGGGGCGACGACCTGCGCATCGAGGGCGTGGTGGTGGAGCCGCTGGACGGCGTCGACGCCCTGCCCGAGGCGGTCCGGCAGTTCCGCCCCGGGCCGGGGCGGCGGCTGGGTGTGCTCGTGGACCATCTGGTGCCGGGCTCCAAGGAGAGCCGCATCGTGGCCGCGGTGGACCATCCGGACGTCATGGTGACCGGCCACCCCTATGTCGACATCTGGCAGGCGGTCAAGCCCGAACGGCTGGGGATCCGGCAGTGGCCGGTGGTCCCGCCCGGCCAGCCCTGGAAGGAGGGCGTGTGCGCCGCGTTGGGCGTCTCCGATCCCGCCGAGATGTGGCGGACGGTCCTCGGCTCGGTGCGCACCTTCCACGATGTACAGCCGCCGCTGGTCGGCGCGGTGGAGCGGCTGATCGACTTCGTGACTACTGTGGACCCTCCGGCGTCCGGCTGAAGATGAAGGTGGCGATGTCCAGCGCCTCGACCGCGCCGGAGGGGCTTCGCCGGACCAGCATCACCTCGCCGTCGTTCATCCCGGAGCGGCCGCGCCACCGGTCGGCGGCCTCGGCGGCGAACCGCCACGGCTCGCGGGCCGGCACGCCCAGGTAGGACATCACCAGCTCGCCCCGCTCGCCGTCCCAGGCCATCTCGTACTCGCGGCCCATCCACCACCAGCGGCCGCACAGCGGCGCGACGTCGGCGGGTGGTGCGGCGCTGGGCCGCCAGGGCCGGGCCGGCGGGCCCGGCTCCCGGTCCAGCACCGCGCTGAGGATCTCCAGGCTGAGCCCACTGATCGAGGTGCCGCGCATGGTGTACGCGTTGGCGAAGGCGACCACGCCGGTCCGCGACGGCCGGTGGACGGCGAGGTGGGCGAGGTAGCCGGGCATCGAGCCGCCGTGCCCGACGAAGACGCGTTCGCCCACCCGGAACAGCTCGACGCCCAGACCGTGCCCGGAAGTCCACGACGCCAGATCGGTGATCACCACCGGCGTGCACATCTCGGCGACGGTGGCCGGGGCGAGCACGGCCGGGTCGGGGTCGGCCAGGAACGCCGCCCACTTGACCAGATCGGCCGCGGTGGACCACAGCTGGCCGGCGGGCGCCATCGCCTTGTGGTCGTGGCGCGGCTCCTCGCGCAGGGTGCCATGCCACGGGTGCACCACGTATCCACGGGCGAACGGCTCGGTCGGGTGGTACGTGGTGCGGGTCATCGCCAGCGGTTCGAGCAGCCGCTCGGTGACCAGCGTCGCCCAGTCCTCGCCGGTGATCCGGTGCAGCACGGCGCCGAGCACTCCGTAGGCCAGGTTCGAGTAGTGGAAGGAACGGTACGGCGGGTAGGCCAGCTTGCCTGCGGTCAGGCCGGCGAGGAAGGTGTCCAGGTCGGTGCCGGCGGACCGCTCCCACCAGTCGCCGTCGGGCTCCCGCTGCATGCCTGAGACGTGGCCGAGCAGCTGTCGCAGGGTGACCGCGCCGACGGGAACGCCGGGCAGGTACGCGCCGAGCACATCGTCGAGGGAGAGCTTGCCGTCGTCGCGCAGCTGCAGCACCAGCGCCGCGGTCAGTGTTTTGGAGATCGAGCCGATCCGGTACTGCATGTCCGGATCCGGCCGCGGCAGGTCGCCGGCGCCGCTGAAATGGGCCAGCACGCCGTCGCGGACCACGGCCGCCACCAGTGAGGGCACCCGGGCGCCGGCTTGGGTCCGGGCCACGATCTCGTCGACCTGACCGGCGGTCTCGCGCAGCAGCGCCACATTCGCCTCCTCTTCCCACGGCGGCCAGGGGGACCATACCGGCTCGGCCAGCCGGCGGGCCTCAGGGTGCCGGTTCGAGGTTCGCCACGTTTGCACAGACGTGACAGGATCTATGCGTGGAGCCAGTTCTCTGGATCGTTCTCGGGGTGGTCCTCGCGGTGGCCGAGATGTTCACCGCAACCCTGGTCCTGATCATGCTGGCCGCCGGCGCGTTCGCCGCGGCGCTCGCGGCCGGCCTGGGCGCCCCGGTGGCGGTCCAGGCGCTGGTCTTCGCGGCTGTCTCCGCACTGTCTCTGGTCGCGGTGCGGCCGATCGTCCGCCGGCACCAGCGGCCGGCGATCGAGACCGGCGACACGCCGTTCGGGCTGGAAGCGATCGAGGGCGCGTCCGGGCTCGTGCTCGAGGATGTCGACGCCGACCACGGCCTGGTCAAGATCGACGGCGAGCTGTGGACCGCACGCGCCTACGACGCGACCCAGGTGATACCGAAGGGCGAGCGGGTGCGGGTGGTGGAGGTCAAAGGGGCCACCGCCATGGTCTGGCGCGAGTAGTGGCGCCGCTGCTGACAGAAGGTGAGTGGAATGGATGTTGTCATCGCCGTGGTGATCCTGGCGGTGCTCCTGTTCGTGGTGATAGTCCTGCTGCGCTCCGTGCGCATCGTGCCCCAGCAGCGCAACGACGTGGTGGAGCGGTTGGGGCGCTACCAGCGCACGCTCAAGCCGGGGCTCAACCTGCTGGTGCCCATCATCGAGGCGGTGCGCACCAAGGTGGACCTGCGCGAGCAGGTGGTCAGCTTCCCACCCCAGCCGGTGATCACTTCGGACAACCTGGTCGTCTCGATCGACACGGTGCTCTACTTCAAGGTCGTCGACCCGGTGCGCGCCACCTACGAGATCTCCAACTTCCTGCAGGGCATCGAGCAGCTCACGGTGACCACGCTGCGGAACGTGATCGGTTCACTGGACCTGGAGAAGACGCTGACCAGCCGCGAGGAGATCAACCGGCACCTGTCGGTGGTGCTGGACGAGACCACCGGGCGGTGGGGCGTCAAGGTGACCCGGGTGGAGATCAAGGCGATCGAGCCGCCGCCGAGCATCCGCGACTCGATGGAGAAGCAGATGCGCGCCGAGCGGGACCGACGGGCCGCGATCCTCAACGCCGAGGGCGTCAAGCAGTCGCAGATCCTCACCGCCGAGGGTGAGAAGCAGGCCGCGGTGCTGCGCGCCGACGGTGACCGGCAGGCCCGCATCCTGCAGGCAGAGGGCCAGGCCAAGGCGATCCGCACGGTCTTCGACGCGATCCACACCGCCAACCCCGACGCCAAGGTGATGGCCTACCAGTACCTGCAGGCGCTGCCGCAGATCGCCAACGGCACCGCGAACAAGGTGTGGGTGGTGCCGGCCGAGCTGACCAAAGCGCTGGAGGGCATCACCAGCGCGTTCGGCGGGCTGGGCGCGACCGAGGGCCCGCTCGCCGCGCCGGGCGAGATGGGCCAGGCCAGCAAGGAGGTCGCGGCCGAGGCAAACCAGGCGGCGCAGGCCGCCGCGGCCGCCGCCGAGGAGGTACGCGCGGAGGTGAAGGCCGCCGAGGCCCAGGTGTCCGGTGACCGGTCCGCCGTGCCGGGCCTGCCGGCGTCCGGGCCGGCGCCCGCCTCGGATCTGCTCAACGACGGGCGTACGGCCGAACGGGGCTGAGCATCGCCACCGTCACCATCACCGATCCGGACGACGGGCGGATCGCCGACTACCGGGCGCTCACCGATGTCCAGCTGCGGACCAGGTGGGAGCCGCCGCACGGGCTGTTCATCGCCGAGGGGGAGCTGGTGCTGCGCCGCGCGCTCCGCGCCGGCTACGTGCCACGCTCCTTCCTCGTCGATGCCAGGCGGGTGGAGCAGCTGGCCGACCTGCCGGAGATCGCACCGGTCTACGTGGCCTCGCAGGACGTGCTGGAGAAGACGACCGGGTTCCACGTCCACCGTGGAGTGCTGGCGTCGTTCCACCGCCGGCCGCTGCCGCCCGCCTCGCAGGTGCTGGCCGCGGCGCGGCGCGTGGCCATCCTGGAGGACGTCAACAACCACACCAACCTCGGGGCGATCTTCCGGGGCGCCGCCGCGCTCGGCGTGGACGGTGTGCTGCTGTCGCCGTCCTGTGCCGATCCGCTCTACCGGCGCAGCGTGCGGGTGAGCATGGGCGAGGTCTTCGCGATCCCGTACGCCCGGCTCCAGCCCTGGCCGGCCGGGCTGGCCGAGGTACGCGCGGCGGGCTTCACGGTGCTGGCACTGACCCCGGCGCCGGACGCGGTCCCGCTGCAGGAGCTGGACGACACGGCCCGGGCTCGGCCGGCGGTGCTGCTCGGCGCGGAGGGCGCCGGCCTGTCCCCGGCCGCGCTCGCCGCCAGCGACCTGCGGGTGGTGATCCCGATGCAACACGGCGTCGACTCGCTCAACGTCGCCGCCGCCGCGGCCGTCGCCTTCTGGGAGCTCAACCGGGGCGCCTAGCGGGCAGCGGCTCCATCTGGTCCAGTGTCCGCGCGCTGGGTCCAGGTGCCCGAGCGGCGCTGGTACTTCTGGTGGGACTAGGGGGTGTGTTGCCGGTCTAGGGTGACCGTGTGTTCCCCACCGTCCGGGAGGTGCTGGCGCTGGAGCCGGTGCGGCACGGCGCGCCTCGGGTGGTGGCCGGCGAGGCGGCACTCGACCGGCCGGTCCGGTGGGTGCACGCCGCCGAGGTGCCGGACATCGCCTCCCTGCTGCGCGGCGGGGAGCTGGTTCTCACCACCGGCATCGGGCTGCCGGCGGACGAAACCGGGCTGCGCACGTTCATCGCCGAGCTGGCCGACGTGGGCGTGGCCGGACTGGTCGTCGAGCTCGGCCGGCGGTACCCGGCGCACGTGCCGCCGGCGATGGTGGCCGCCGCCGAGCGGCGCGACCTGCCACTGGTGGAGCTGCGCCGGCCCACACCGTTCGTCCCGATCACCGAGGCGGTGCACGCGCTGATCGTGGACGCCCAGCTGACCGAGCTGCGCGCGACCGAGGAGATCCACCAGCGGTTCACCGAGCTGTCGGTGGAGGGCGCGGAGCCGGCCGAGGTGGTCCGGCAGGCCGCCGAGCTCGCCGGGTGCCCGGTGGTGCTGGAGAACCTGGCCCGCCAGGTGCTCGCCTACGACAGCGCGGGGGAGAACGCGGCGCTGCTGCTGGAGGGCTGGGAGCAGCACTCGCGGCGGATCCAGCCGGCCGGCCGCACCTCGTACGACGCGGATGCCGGTTGGCTCGTCACGGCGGTCGGCGCCCGCGGCGAGGACTGGGGACGCCTGCTGCTGCGCTGGCCGCCCGGCGGTGAGACGGGGGCGGCCGCGGCCCCGCCCCCCCGGCCGTCCATCCTGCTCGAACGGGCGGCATCCACGCTCGCCCTGGGCCGGCTCATCCGCCGTGACGAGGAGAGCCTGGAACGGCAGATCCACCGCACCCTGCTGACCGCGTTGCTGGACCACACCCGGCCGGTCGACGAGGTGGCCCTGCGGGCCCGGGCGCTGGGCGTGGCGCTGGAACGGCGGCACCTGGTCGGCGTGGTGGTCCGGCACCGGCAGGACGCGGCGGACAGCGCCGGCACCGGCACCGCGGGCTTCGGGGGCGCACCGGAGGCGGCGGCCCGGATGCGGGATCTGGCCGAGGCGGTCGGCCACGCGCTGCGCGCCGCCCGGCTGGCCGGGCTGACCGGACCGCTGGATGACCAGGCGGTCGGTGTGCTGCTCGCCCTGCGTGGCGGCGAGGATGAAGGCGCCGCGCTCTCCGCGTTCGCCGCGGCGTTGCGGCGGATACACCTGGCGGACCGCCGCTCCGGCCGGCCGGCGGCCGCGCTGGCCGGCTCGCCGGGCGCCGAGGGCGGGTGCCTGATCGTAGCGGCCGGCTCCGGCGTGGACAGCCTGCGCGAAGCGCGACGCTCCCTGGTGGAGGCCCGGCAGGTCGCCGAGGCGGCCCAGCACGACCGCCGGGAGGTGGACGTGTTCCGGCTGCCCCACGTCGGCCTGGCTGGCCTGCTGCACCTGCTGCGCGAGGAGCCACGGCTGCAGACCTTCGTGGAGCGGCAGCTCGGCCCGCTGCTGGCGTACGACGCCCGGCACCCGCGGGAGCAGCTGCTGAAGACGCTGCGCGCCTACCTCGACAACGGCCGCAACAAGTCCGCCGCCGCGGCCGCCGCACACCTGTCCCGCCCCGCGTTCTACGAGCGCCTGGCCCGCATCGCGCGGATCCTCGACGTGGACCTGGACTCGGTCGAGGCAACCCTGTCGCTGCACGTCGCCCTGCTGGCGCTGGATGCGCTCCGCGACACCTGACCACCGGGCGGTCGCTACCCGCCCGCGGCACGATCGCCAGCACCGCCAACGCCCGGCCGGCCCCCTCGTCCGAGCAGATCCGGGGCCGACGGTCTGTCAGGCCGCGATCGCGAGGCGCAGCCAGGTTGGGTCTTGCCGCGGCCTCATGGACCATAAAGCATGAGCACATGACCACGAGCGCGGACCTGCTGGCCAGGCACCAGGCGGTCATGCCGTCCTGGATGCCGCTCTACTACGCCGAGCCGATAGAGATCGTCTCCGGCTCGGGGTGCCGGGTGACCGACTCGGCCGGCCGCAGCTACCTGGACTTCTTCGGCGGCGTGCTGACCACGTCGATCGGGTACGACGTGCCGGAGGTGCGCGCCGCGGTGCAGCGCCAGCTGGACACCGGTGTGGCACACACCTCGACGCTGTACCTGATCCGGTCCCAGGTCGAGCTGGCTGAGAAGATTGCCCGGCTGTCCGGCATTCCGGACGCTCGGGTCTTCTTCACCAACTCGGGCACCGAGGCGAACGAGACCGCCCTGCTGGCCGCGGCCACCTACCGCCGCTCCCACCAGATCCTCGCGGTTCGCAAGAGCTACCACGGCAGGTCCCAGGCGGCCATGGGGGTCACCGGCACCGGCACCTGGGCGGCGAGCAAGCTCAGCCCGTTCAATGTGAGCTGGCTGCATTCCAGTGACCGGCTGCGCGGCGTCTTCGCCGGGCTGAGCGACGAGCAGCACATCGCCGCCGCCGTGGCCGACCTGCGCGAGGTGCTGGCCACCACCACGGCCGGTGACGTGGCCGCGCTGATCGCCGAGCCCATCCAGGGTGTCGGCGGCTACATCCATGGCCCGGACGGGCTGTTCGGCGCGCTCAAGGAGGTGCTCGACGAGCACGGAATCTTGTTCATCTCCGATGAGGTGCAGACCGGCTGGGGGCGCACCGGCGAGCACTTCTGGGGCTACCAGGCGCACGGGATCACACCGGATCTGATCACCTTTGCCAAGGGCATCGGCAACGGCTTCCCGCTCGCCGGCGTGGTCGGCCGGGCGGAGATCATGAACAGCCTCAGCGCCATCTCGTTCTCCACCTTCGGCGGCAACCCGGTGGTCACCACCGCCGGCAACGCCGTGCTCGACTACATCCTCGACCACGATCTGCAGGGCAACGCGGCGCGGGTGGGCCGCCTGCTGCACGAGGGGCTGCGCTCCGCCGCCGAGCGGCACCGGATCGTGGCGGAGGTACGCGGCAAGGGGCTGATGCTGGCCGTCGAGTTCGTCCAGCCCGGCACCCTGACCCCGAACGTGGTGGCGGCCAACCTGGTCCTCGAGGAGTGCAAGCGAGGCGGCCTGCTGGTCGGCCGCGGCGGGCTGTACGGCAACACGATCCGGATGGGCCCGCCGCTGACCCTCAGTGAGGAGGAGGCGAAGGAGGGTCTTGACATCTTGGTCGCGGCCATCGCCACGGCGGACGCCGCGCAGCGGTGAGCAGTTTGGTAACGGTTCGGCCCGGGGGTTGATCTCACGCGTCCGGTAGCGTAGGAATTCTTCAACCAGTCCTGGACAGTTGAAGGGAACTGACGCCACCGTGCACTCATCTCTGGGGCTCGGCCGGCGCCAGACGCTGCTTCGGGCGGTCGCGGCCAGTATCCTCGCCGGCCCGCGGCACACGCCATATTGGAAGGGGGTTCATCCTCGATGAGCACCGGGAACGCAAGGGCCGGGGTCGACCGCCGCACGTTGATGCGCGGCGCGCTCGCCGCGGCGGCCACCATCCCCGCCGGCGGCGCGCTCGTCGGGTGCGCCGCTGGCGGCGACGATTCCGGCGGCACGACACAGAAGGGCAAGGTCAGCGCGTCCAACCCGTTCGGCATGGCCGACAAGTCCACGGTCGATGCGGTGATCTTCAACGGCGGGTACGGCATCGACTACGTGGAGTTCGCAGCCAAGCTGGTGGAGAAGAACCACCCCGGCACCACGGTGAAGGTCTCCCCGTCGACCCAGATCTCGCAGGAGCTGCAGCCGCGGTTCGTCGGCGGCAACCCGCCGGACCTGGTCGACAACTCCGGCGCCAACCAGATCGGCTTCAACACGATCCGTGACCAGCTGGAGACGCTCGACGACGTCATCAACGCGAACAACCTCGAGGGCGTCAAGATCGCCGACACGCTCTTCCCCGGGGTCACCAAGCCCGGCACGTTCGACGGCAAGTTCGTCGCCCTGAACTACGCGATGACGGTGTACGCCGTCTGGTACTCCGCGAGCCTGTTCGAGGAGAACGGCTGGACGCCGCCGAAGACCTGGGCCGAGGCGCTCGACCTGGGCGCCAAGGCGAAGGCGAAGGGCAAGTACCTGTTCCTGTGGGGCAAGGAGGCGGCGACCTACTACCAGACGCTGTGCATCGACTCGGCGATCAAGCAGGGCGGCGACGAGGTGCGGCTGGCGCTGGACAACATCAAGCCGAACTGCTGGTCGCACCCGGCGGTCCAGGCCGTGTTCAAGTCGCTCGGCGAGGTCATCAAGCGCGGCTACATGAAGCCCGGCGGCTCCGGCACCCAGTTCACCGCGGCGCAGGCGCAGTGGAGCAACAACCAGGACGCGCTGCTCTACCCGTCGGGTGGCTGGATCGAGAACGAGATGAAGGACCAGACCAAGGCTGGGTTCAAGATGACCGGCGTACCCACGCTCACGGTCGACTCCAGCTCCGCGATGCCGTACGAAGCCATCCACAGCACCGCCGGTGAGCCGTTCATCGTGCCGTCCAAGGGGAAGAACGTGGCCGGCGGCAAGGAGCTGCTGCGCGTCATGCTCTCCAAGGAGGCGGCGACCAACTTCGCCAAGACGAAGCTCGCCTCCACGATCGTCAAGGACACGGTCCCGCCCGACGGCTTCGGCTCGACCGCGCTGCAGTCGCAGATCAAGATGCTCGCCGACGCCGGCACGAACATCTTCACCTGGAACTTCGTCTCGCTCTACGGCACGAACAAAGACATGCTCGTGGTGTGGAACAGCTTCCTGAAGGGCGACACCGACGTCGCCGGCCTGACCAAGGGCCTGCAGGAGATCACCGACAAGGTCTACAACGACTCGTCCGTCAAGAAGGTCACCGTTACATGACCGACACCGCGGTCAAGGTTCCGTCGTCTCCCCCGCGCCGGCGGGGGAGGCGACGGATCACGTTCGACAAGGCCAGTTTCATGCTGGTCTTCCTCGGGTTGCCGCTGGCGTTGTTCCTCGGCCTTGTGGTCTGGCCGATCCTGCAGGCGTTCTGGTACTCGCTGACCGACTGGTCGGGCTTCTCCAGCACGATGAACTTCGTGGGCCTGCGCAACTACCGGACGCTGTTCACCGACGACGTGTTCATGAAGGCGGTACGGAACAACGTCCTGCTCGCGCTGGTGGTGCCGTTCGTGACCATCGTGCTCGCCTTCACGCTCGCCACGATGGTCACCATCGGCGGCTCGTCACGCGGTGCCGTGCGCGGCCTGCGCAACTCGGACTTCTACCGGATCATCTCGTTCTTCCCGCACGTGATCCCGGCGATCATCATCGGCCTGCTCTGGGCGCAGATGTTCGACCCGTCCAGCGGCCTGCTCAACGGGGTGCTGACCAAGGTCGGGCTCTCCGGCTTCGACTCGTACCCCTGGCTGGGCGACACGCGCACGGCGATGCCCGTGTCGATGTTCGTCATCGTCTGGGGTTTCGTCGGCTTCTACATGGTCCTGTTCATCGCCGCCATCAAGGGCATACCCGCCGAGCTCTACGACGCCGCCCGGATCGACGGCGCCGGCCGGCTGCGGATGGCCTTCTCGGTCACCATCCCGATGGTCCGGGACACCGTGCAGACGGCGTACATCTACATCGGCATCTTCGCCCTCGACGCGTTCGTGTACATGACGGCGCTCAACCCGAACGGCGGCCCGGAGAACTCGACGCTGACCATGTCCCAGGACCTGTTCAACACCGCGTTCGCCAAGGGGCGGTTCGGGCTGGCCAGCGCGATGGGCGTGGTCATGGCGCTGGCCACGCTGGCCTTCGCCGCGCTCGTCTTCAGCGTCAACTGGCTCACCGGCGGGGGTAGGAGGGCACGACGATGACCGCCACCACGACCCGGAAGGCGCCGGCGCCCCCGGCGCCCGCTCGCCCTGCCGAGGCCCGCGGCGACCGCGGCGTCGCCGTCGTCTCGCACACCGTGCTCGCCATCTGGACGGTGCTCATCATCGTCCCTCTGCTGTGGACGCTGCTCTCCTCGTTCAAGACGACCAGCGAGATCTTCGCGTCGCCGTTCTCGTTGCCGAAGGACTGGAACTTCGACAATTACGTGTCGGCCTGGACCACCGCCGGCATCGGCCGGTACTTCGTCAACACCGTCGTGGTCGTCGGCTGCGCCCTGGTCATCGTGATGATCCTGGGCGCGATGTGCGCGTACGTGCTGGCGCGGTACCGGTTCTTCGGCAACCGGTTCATCTACTATCTGATGCTCGCCGGGCTGACCTTCCCGATCTTCCTGGCGATCGTGCCGCTCTTCTTCGTGCTGCGTAACCTCGGGTTGCTCAACACCCTGCCCGGCCTCATCATCGTCTACGTCGCGTTCGCCCTGCCGTTCACGGTGTTCTTCCTGCACCCGTTCTTCCGGGCGCTGCCCAACGAGATCGGCGAAGCCGCCGAGATGGACGGCTGCGGCGAGTGGCGCAAGTTCTTCCAGGTGATGCTGCCGATGGCGCGGCCCGGCATGGCAGCCGTGGCGATCTTCAACTTCCTCGGCCTGTGGAACCAGTTCCTGCTGCCCGTCGCGCTGAACACCAAGAAGGACAACTACGTGCTGTCCCAGGGGATGGCAGAGTTCGCCTCGCAGGCCGGGTACAACGTCAACTTCGGCCGGCTCTTCGCCGCCGTGGTCATCATGATCCTGCCGGTGGCGATCGTGTACATCCTCTTCCAGCGCCAGCTGCAGGGCTCGGTAACGCAGGGCCCGATGCACTAGCCGGTTCGCGGCCCCCGCTCGTCCGCTGCAGTTCGTCGCCGGCCGCGGCCTGGCACGGCCAGCTCCTGAAGACTCGTGCGCGACCACAAGTCTTCAGGAGCTGGGCGGCGAGGCAAGTCTTCAGGAGCTGGACAGCGAGGCTGGATGAGCCGGTGGCCAGGGTGCCGACCCGGCGTCCTGACCATGCCCAGGACGCCTGGCGACGGCGCCCGGGCAGCGACGGACGCACGCAACCCCGCCACGTGCGAAGGCGCCCCGGCCCCACCCCGGGGCCGGGGGCCGGGGGGGGGCGCCGCGCGGGCGCCCCCGGGGGGGCCCCCCCCCCCCGGGCGGGGGGGGCCGGG
>JADGHA010000092.1 GCA_019689695.1 Micromonosporaceae bacterium
GGCCAGGCGGGTCCGGGTGGCGGCCCGACCGGGTCCTGGCATGCCGAGCCGGCGGGTGGGGTCGAGCGCGCGGTGGCTGCGGGCACGGGGGCCGTCAGCGCCGCGTCGCTCAACCCGGCCGTGCGGGACGACGGGGCGTGCGCCGCTATCGAGGCCACCATCGCTCTGCACCGGGGCGACCGGGAGCTGGCCGCCGAGTGGTTCACCGTGGCGGCATACGCGTTCACCGGAAAGCACGATCTGCGGGACGTGGCCGAGGCCTTGGTCGGCGTCGTCGCGAGTACGGACGATCCGGCCACCAGGGCGCGGGCCCTGCGCTGGCTCGACGAGGTCTGCCGGAAGGGCGGGATCACCCTGATGCCCCACGAGCGCGAGCTGATCGCCGACGTCACCGACCAGGACTGACCAAGAGCACTGCAGGAGCGAAGCGGCCGGCCGCCGGCGGGCGGGTGGCCGGCGCGAGCGGAAGCCCCCTTGCCTCGTCTCGTCGAGGCCCCTCGTCAACTCCGCCCGCGCCGCTATCCCCCGCTGCCTCCCGCGCTGTGCCAGGTTAGCCAGTAGCTCCGGGCACTTTGGCGGCTTTGCCGGGTTGGTCGCTGCGAAGCAGGCACTTCTGCCGGTACTTCTGCCGGTATCCAGCAGGTGTCAGCGGCGGGCCCCGGCGGTCGCCCCCGGCCGCAGGGCATCGCGGACCCTGCGCAGGGCGGCGAGCAGCTCGTCGAGCTTCTCGGCGCAGAACTGGCCGGTGAACCACTGCTCGATCAGCTCCAAGTGACCGGGAAGCGTCTCTTCGAGGCGGGTGACGCCGGCCTTGGTGAGCTGGGCGTAGGAGATGCGCCGGTCGGTCTCGCAGGCGTGCCGCACGACCAGGCCGTCCCGCTCGAGCCGGTCGACGACCCGGGTCACCCCGCTGGTGGACAGCGCGGTCTGCGCGGCGAGGTCGGTCATCCGCAGCCGCTGGTCGGGGGACCGGGCCAGCCGGATCAGGACCTCGAACTCGACCTGCGACAGGCCGTGCTCGGCGAACTGCACCGCGAAGCGCGCGGTCAGCGCGGACTGCGTCTCGAAGAGCAGCCCGACCGCGGTGATCCGCGGGTCGTCGAACATGTTCGTGGTCACCACGTCAGGGTAGCATTCCTTGACACGCGGAATATTGCGTTGAGTATAGTTGTTCTCTCACTTATCAAGTGGGCAACGACTTCAGGAGGAAGTGACTCATGACCACGGTCGAGTCCCTCACCCGTGAGTGGAACGGCATCACCATCCCCACACCGGGCAAGTTCGTCCTTGACCCGGCCCACTCCGAGGTGGCCTTCGTGGTGCGCCACCTCATGGTGAGCAAGGTGCGGGGCGTGTTCAAGGAGAAGTCCGCCGAGATCGTGATAGCCGAGGACCCGCTGGAGTCCACGGTCACCGCGACCATCCAGGCGGCCAGCGTCGACACGGGTGCGCCGGACCGGGACAACCACATCAAGACCGGGGACTTCCTTCTGGTCGAGGAGCACCCGGTGATCACCTTCGCCAGCAAGCGGATCACCGACGTGGACGGCGACACCTTCAAGGTGGTAGGCGACCTGACCATCCGCGGCGTCACCAGGGAGGTCGTGCTGGACGTCGAGTTCGGTGGCGTGGGCAAGAGCCCGTACGGCCACCAGGCGATCGGCTTCAGCGCCCGCACCGAGATCGACCGCGAGGAGTTCGGTGTGAACTTCAACGTGGCTCTCGAGACCGGCGGCGTGATGGTGAGCAAGAAGGTGAAGATCGAGATCGACGGCGAGGCGATCCGTCAGTAACACCAGGCGGCCGGACAGGACTCCCCGACCGATGGCGGGGAGTCCTTTTGTTCACTGATATCCCCCGAATGGCCGACTGTCCGGATGGCACACTGGACTCATAGCTGTGGATCGCTCACCCAGCGCTGAGTCTTGTCTGGTTTGTCCCTGGCCCGTAGTGGCTTGCACTCTTAACGTAAGTGGCGCAGACCGTGGTGTTCGCCCGGGAGGGACTCCTGATGGGCCAGGACGTTTCGCAGTCCGCGTTCTCCCGGGAGGACCGGGCGCGATACCGGCGCAAGGTGCGTCGATGCCTGGACGTCTTCGCTCTCATGCTGGACGAGTTCCGGTTCGACGCGGACCGGCCGATGACCGGGCTGGAGATCGAGCTGAGCCTGGTCGGCTCGGACCAGCAGCCGGCGATGCGCAACGCGGAGGTGCTCAGCCTGCTCGCCGACCCTGCCTTCCAGACCGAGCTCGGGCTGTTCAACCTGGAGCTCAACGCCCGCCCCCGGCTGATCGAGGGGGAGGGCCTGGCCGACTACGAGCAGGAGCTGCAGGCCAGTCTCGCCCACGCCGACGAGCGGGCGGCCAAGGCCGACGCCGGCATCGTCCTGATCGGGATCCTGCCCACCCTCACCCACCAGCACGCGGTGCTGGAGAACCTGTCCGCGGACTCCCGCTACCGCGTGCTCAACGAGCAGATGGTCGGCGCGCGCGGCGAGGACTTCGAGCTGGACATCCGCGGCGCCGAACGCCTGCAGGCCAGCACCGACTCGATCGCGCCGGAGTCGGCCGGCACCAGCGTCCAGTTCCACCTGCAGGTCGCCCCGGAGACCTTCGCCTGCTACTGGAACGCCTCGCAGGCGATCGCCGCGGTGCAGGTCGCCCTCGGCGCCAACTCGCCTTACCTGTTCGGCCGGCAGCTGTGGGCGGAGACCCGCATCGCCCTGTTCGAGCAGGCCACCGACACCCGGCCGGACGAGCTCAAGGCCCAGGGGGTACGCCCGCGGGTGTGGTTCGGCGAGCGGTGGATCACGTCGATCTTCGATCTGTTCGAGGAGAACGTCCGGTATTTCCCGGCGTTGCTGCCGATCTGCGAGGACGAGGACCCGGTGGAGGCCCTGCGCGCCGGGAAGGTGCCCCGCCTGAGTGAGCTGCGGCTGCACAACGGCACCGTCTACCGGTGGAACCGGCCGGTGTACGACGTGATGGACGGCCGGCCACACCTGAGGGTGGAGAACCGGGTGATGCCGGCCGGGCCCACCGTGCAGGACATGCTCGCCAACGGCGCCTTCTACTTCGGGCTCGCCCGCGAGCTGGCCGAGGCGGACCGTCCGGTCTGGACACAGCTGACCTTCAGCGCGGCCGAGGAGAACTTCTACGGCGCGGCCCGGCAAGGCATCAACGCCACCCTCTACTGGCCGCGGCTGGGCGACGTGCCCGTGGTCGAGCTGGTCCTGGACCGACTGCTGCCCAAGGCGTACGACGGCCTGGACCGGTTCGGCGTCGCCCCGCACATCCGCGACCGGCTGCTCGGCATCATCGAGCAGCGCTGCCGCACCGGCCAGAACGGCGCGGTCTGGCAGGTGCGGGCGGTGACCGCGGCCGAGCGGAACCGCGGGCTGGACCGAGCCGCCGCGCTACGGCACATGCTGCGCCGGTACATCGAGCTGCAGCGCGCCAACGAGCCGGTGCACACCTGGCCGGTGGAAGACTGACTTCAGTCGACGCTCGCGCGGCCCCGGGCGGCCTCAGGCTGCTCGTCGGGCCGCTCGGCCGGCCCCGCGGGCAGCTGCGGCGGGTACCCGTCCGCGACCGGCGGGGCCTGGCCACCGCCGGCTCCGCCGGGCTGCGGGCGGCCCGGCGGGCCGAGCGCCGACACCAGCACCGAGCCGGCCAGGCCGGCGATCACCGCGTACGGCGCGATCAGGTACGCGGAGAACTGTTCGGCACGGGCACCGGTCAGCCGCGGGGTGGCGAGGAAGTACGCCGCGGCGACCAGCAGTGGGCCGACCGCGCCGGACACCGCGACACCCACCCGGCTGTCCTCCCGCCGCGCCGCCGGCAAGGCCGCCACGACCCCGATCACCAGGGCGGCGACGAGCGAGAGCAGCATGCCGGGCACGTAGAGGTTGCGCAGCCACGGCCCGTCCGAGGTGAAGTCCCAGACACCGAGCTGGGCGCTGCTCAGGCCGCGACCGACCAGCACGCCGTGCACCACGGCGACCACGGCGAGCAGCCACAGCCAGCTCACCGTGATGATGACGTTGGCCGCCACCGCTGCCGAGGAGAGCGCCCCGAAGGCCACCGCCAGCCCGGCGATCACGCCGACTACCGCGTACCCTGCGGCGATGGTCTGCGGGGCGAAGCTGTCCGCCCGCTCGGCGGCGCGGGCCGGCACGGCGACCAGGGCGACGGTGAGTGCGCCGCCGATCGCCGCGGCCATCGCCAGGGCGAGCCGCCACAGCGCGGTGGCGAAGGTGCCTGGCCCGGCGGCGCCCGCGATGACTTCCCCGCCCCCCTCCCGTCCGGGCCCACCTGTGGTGACCTCCGGGCCGGGCGAGCCGGCGAGCCGGTCAGCGCAGTATGCCCCGGCGACCACGGAGGTGGCCGCGATCCAGGTGGCCCAGGCCAGGCTCGCCACCCAGGCCGACTCGCCGTCGGGTGCGGAGGCGGGTATCCACGTGATGATGCCTAGCCCGTAGCCCAGTCCCAGCTGCGCGGCGCTCGCACCCGCAGCCACCCCGACCGCCGTCGCGATCGACACTCCCCAGCCTCGTGTGGCCATGCGGGGCACTGTAGCCTCCGACTGCCAACCGCACGATCTGGCGGACCGACCTTCGCCAGAAGAACCACCCTGCCTCGTCTTGCCCGCCGGCAACACACTCCGGTTGAGACGAGGCAGACGAAAGGCCGCGACACCATGACGGACGTGTGGATCGACGGCGAGCCCGGGCCGCCGCGGCGGTCGAGGCTTCGGGTGCTGGCCGGGACCGGCGCGGCGGTGATCGTCCTCGCCGCGGTCGGCGCTACCGGCGGCTGGCTGCTGGGCCGCGCCGACCGGGACAACCAGGCCGCGGCCGGCGCCGGCTCCTCGCCGCCGGGCCGCCTGCTCTCGCCGTCACCGGCCTTCTCGTCGCCGGCCTCTGAGGTGCCGTCCTACGCTGAGCCCAGCCAGTCGGAGCCGGACGTCCCCAGCGCAGGCGGCTTCCCCCTGCCGAACGTGGTCGGCACCGACTTCGTCGAGGCCCGCCAGCGCCTCCGCGAGCTCAGGCTGGGTGTGCAGGTGGAGTTCGACGGCGACGGGGATGGCCGCACCGTCCAGCGCACGCGGCCGGCTCCCGGCCATGAGGTCCACCCCGGCATCACGGTCAGGCTGCAGGTCCAAGGCGAACCACCGACCCTCCAGGTGCCGCGGTTGGTCGGCATGTCCTGCCTGGAAGCGGGCCGCCTGGCGGCCGACAGCGGGCTCGTCCCGCGATACAAGCCCCGGAAGGTGGGGCGGGTGACGCGGCAGGACCCGCGGCCGTACGCCACCGCGCGCTGGAACGACAAAGTCACGCTGGTCTGCGAGGGTTGGCTGACCGACTGAGGCGCCGGTCGTCTGGGCCGGCGGATATTCGTGCACGTACCGGGTACCGAGGCGTGGGAGGACCAGCGCGCGATGGCCGACGACCAGCAGTCACCGGACCAGCCCCGGGGCCCGGCCGACGGGCGTGACGCCACCGGGGCGGACGAGACGCGCCAGATGCCGGCGGACCGCGGCGACGAGACCCGTGAGATGCTGCGGGGCGAGGAAACCGGTGTGCGACCCGCCTCCGGACCGCCACAGGGTGGTGACACTGCCGTACAGCCGAGGGCCGCGTCGTGGTCGGGGCGCGCGGGCGTACCTCCACCGGAGGCTTTCGCGGTGCGCGAGGCCGTTCCAGTGGACGAGGAGCCGGACCGCCGGCCCTGGTTGCTGCCGATGGTGCTTGCCATCCTCGCGCTGCTGCTGCTCGCCATTCTGGGCATCGGGCTGTGGCTGATTCTGCGCGCGGACGACAGCCCCGGCCCGGCCACACCCGTCACGCCCGCGGTCACCACGTCTGCCACGCCGGCCGCGCCCAGCCCGACCACGCCCGGTACGCCGAGCCTCGTCACCACCGCTCCGGCAAGCCCGACCGCGGCTGCCCAGGTCGTCGTCCCGCGGCTGATCGGCGTCGACACGGAGGCGGCACAGTCCACGCTGGAGCAGTTGGGGCTGGCGTACCGCCTGATCCCCCGCGCCGACCCGGTGGCCCGGCCGGGCACCGTGCTGGAGACCGACCCGGCCGAGGGGTCGGTGGTGCCGGTGGGCACTCAGGTCGTCCTCGTCGTCGCCGCCGCGCCACCCTCACCGGCGCCGACCTCGCCCGCCCTGCCCTCGCCGGTCCGGCCGTCGCTCTCCCCGTCCCGGTGAGTGGGCGTTCTCCCGCCGCGACAGCGGTGGTGTGATGTACTCGGGCACCGGTATGCGAGTTCCCGCTTCGCCGCTCGAAGGGTTGGCAAAGGAGCCAAATTGGATGCCAAGGGCAAAGGATTGCAGGTGGACCTGAGCCGTGCCGAATGGCGGACGAGCGCCGGCACCGGGTCCGACTCGGACAGCCGCGTCGAGGTCGCGTTCGTGGAGGGCGCCGTCGCCGTGCGGGACTCGAAGCAGCCAGGCGGCCCGATCTTGGTGTTCACGCCAGAGGAGTGGGACGCATTCGTGGCCGGCGCCAAGGACGGCGAGTTCGATCTGGACTGAGCGCGCGGCCAATAACACACGGATTTCGATAGCGGGCAGCTTCTTCCGGCCGGAACCACCGGTCGCCTAGCCTCTGCATCGCCAACGTGGTGGTTTGGCCGCCGCCGACGCCTGGCCGGTGCATCAGGAGCTGGACGGCGGGTTCCGGCCTGCCCGCGTGCTATGAGCCCGACCTGGGGAGGGTCGGTCCGTACGGCCCCGGCGCGACCCGCAAGCGCCGGGGCCGTCCGCCGCAATCGGCGACCGGTGCCGTGCTAGACGCTGAACGCGATGGGGCGGTCGTCGGCCGGGGTGGGCGGCTCGGCGCGCCACAGCCCCGCCTTCTGCGCCGCCAGCCGGGTCAGGTAGGCCGGGTTGAGCAGGACGTAGCGCCGCCACAGCCGCTTCGGCTCCAGCGAGAGCCGCCACAGCCACTCCAACCCGTGCCGCTGGATCCAGGCCGGGGGCTTGCGCAGCACGCCGGCGTGGTAGTCGAACGCCGCGCCCACCGCGAGCAGCGGCATGTCCACCAGCGGGCGCATGGCGTACGCGAAGACCTCCTGGCGGGGGCAGCCGAGGCCGACCAGGACCAGCCGGGCGCCGGAGGTGCGGATCCGGCTGGCGATCTCGAACTCCTCGCCCGGCTGGGAGAGCCGGAACTTGGACGCCTCCGCCCCCGCGATCTTCAGCGCGGGAAACTCCGCCTCCAGGCTGGCGACCAGGCGGGCGAGCGTGCTCTCGGTCGAGCCGTACAGGTAGACCGGCAGGCCCTCGGCGGCGCACCGTTCGAGCACCCGGAGGGTGAGGGTGGGCCCGTACACCCGATCCCGCAGGCGGGCGCGATGCAGCAGGTTCAGCCCCCACCGCACCGGCTGCCCGTCCGGAGTGACCAGGTCGAACGAGTTCAGCCGCGCACCCAGCGTGCGGTCCAGCACACCGCACATCACCCCGTGCACGGCAAGCGCGGTAAGGGCGAACGACCGCCGTTGGCGAGCGGCCTCGAGGACCTGCTCGGTGGCCGCCTCGTAGTCGACCACGTTGACCAGGATGCCGAGGACGTTCCGCTTGCCCAGGTCGATCATGGGACCCACTTGTCGAGGTTGGCCTCGTATATCTCGGTGAGGATCGCGGGCACGTCGTACGTCAACTGCCACTCTGGATAGTGGGCCTGGAACCTGGCGTTGGAGCCGATCCACCACTGGTGGTCGCCGATTCGGTGCTCATCGACGTAGACGGTCCGCATCTCGTTGCCGGTGATCTTCTCGGCGAGCGCGAACACTTCCAGGTGCGAGACGTTGGAGTGCCGCCCGCCGCCAAGGTTGTAGACCTCGGCCGAGCGGGGGTTGCGGAAGAACGCCTCGAAGGCGGCGACCACGTCGTGGGAGTGTATGGCGTCGCGGACCATCTTCCCCTTGTAGCCGTAGATGCGGTACACGCGGCGCTCCATCGCGCACCGCATCACGTACGCGAGGAAGCCGTGCAGCTCGGCCGCTGAGTGGGCCGGCCCGGTCAGCGTTCCGCCGCGGAAGCAGGCCGTCCGCATGCCGAAGTAGCGCCCGTACTCCTGGACCATCACGTCGGCGGACACCTTGGACGCCCCGAAGATCGAGTGCAGGCAGGTGTCGATCGGCATGTCTTCGGTGATGCCCTGCTCGTACGGGTGGCCGGGCTCGATCTCGTACCGGGTCTCCAGCTCCACCAGCGGCAGGCTGTTGGGCCGGTCCCCGTACACCTTGTTGGTGGAGCAGTGGATGAACACCGCGTCGATGGCGTGCTGGCGGGTGTTCTCCAGGACGTTGAGGGTGCCCACCGCGTTCACGTCGAAGTCGGTGAACGGTTCCTTGACCGCCCAGTCGTGGCTCGGCTGCGCGGCCGTGTGGATCACCAGCGCGATGTCCCGGCCGTACTTCTTGAAGATCGCCGCGAGCCCGTCGCGGTCGCGGATGTCCACGTCGAAATGGGTGTACGCGTCGCCGAGCTCGCTGGTCAGCCGGAGCAGGCTCCACGCGGTCGAGCCATCCTCGCCGAAGTAGTAACGGCGCATGTCGTTGTCGATGCCGACCACGTCCAGGCCGAGCCCGGCGAAGTGCCGGGCCGCCTCCGAGCCGATCAGGCCGGCCGAGCCGGTCACCAGCGCAACGCTCACTTAGCTACTCCTGGACGGGGGTCAGGCACGGGGGTGCCGCGCAAACGGCCAGCCAGGAGCATAACGCGCCGCCATCGGACGCCGGTTCGCCGTTTGTGGCAGTTGTCCGCGAGCAGCCGTGCCAGCGGCATCGCCGCTGTCACGTACGGCGCAAGAGCGTATGACCCGATTTAGGTGGCTTTGGTCAACTCTGCGCCTGATGTCAATCCGATCCGAAGTTTTCCAGCGCGGCCGGCACGTCGGCAGCCGAAGGCACGCACCCACGCGCAGGTCAACCGGAGGAAACCGAGCCGCTGCCCGGCCCGTGGGCAGGGCAGCTTTCGACTCTCGGTGGGGAAGGGGGGAGTTGAACCCCCACGCCCTTTCGGGCACACGGACCTGAACCGTGCGCGTCTGCCATTCCGCCACTTCCCCGTGCCTGAGGCAACTCTCTGAGACAGACTGCCCGAGGATAGCTCGAACAGACTACTCTGCCCATTGGCACGTGCGCGAACAGGTTACCCGTCCGCGGTGCCTGGGAAGGATAGCACGGCCACCAACTGCCGGACGCGCGCCCGCGTACCGGTAACCAGGACAGCGACCGTCGTGCTGGTGTGCGGCGGCCGGATACCATCATGTCCTCGGAACCCGAGGAGGAGCCGGTGAGCGTGCTGCAACGCTTCGAGAAGCGCTTGGAAGGCCTGGTCGAAGGGGCCTTCGCGAAGGTGTTCAAGGGGGTCGTCCACCCGGTGGAGATCCTCAACGCCATGCAGCGGGAGGCGGAGGCGCACAAGGCTATCCTGGCCGGCGGGCGCACTCTCGTCCCTAACCGCTACGTGATCGATCTCTCGCCGTACGACCACAGCCGACTGGCCCCGTACGCGGCCGCACTGGCGCAGGAGCTGGCGCAGTCCCAGGCCGAGTTCATCGGCGAGCAGGCCTGGACCGTCTACGGCGACGTGATCGTGGAGATTGAGCGCGGCGACGGCCTGGACACGGGAATGTTCCGGGTCACCGCCGAGGTGTACACCGGCGGGGACGTGGCCCCGGTGGCCGCGCCGTCCTACGACGCCCCACCGCAGTACGCGCCCTACGACCAGCCCGCCTACCCGGGGTCTGGCGGCCCGGCCGGCGCCCGCAACGTGCGGCTGGTCTCCGGCGACGGCCGGACCTACCCGCTGGCCATCGGCTCCACCGTGGTCGGCCGTGGCGACCAGGCCAACCTGCGCCTGCCCGACGTGGGTATCTCCCGCCGGCACGCCCGGCTCGACTACGACGGTTCCCAGGTGGTGCTCACCGACCTGGGGTCGACCAACGGCACGATGGTCAACGGCCAGCGGATCTCTGCCGTCGCGCTCAACCCCGGTGACATGATCCAACTCGGCACGACCACCCTCACGTTCCGTGTGGACGGCTAACGGCCTTGCCCGAGTTCGTCCTGACCGTCGCCCGGTTCGGGTTCCTCGTCCTGCTGTGGATCTTCGTGTTCACGGTGGTGGGTGTGATCCGGCGGGACATGTTCGCCGGGGCGCGGAGCAGCCGGCTGGTCGCCGCGCCGCGAGGGATCGGCGCGGCGCCGGCGCCAGGCCGACCGGCAAGGGTGAAGCGGGGACGGGCCGCCCACCAACTCCTGGTGACCGGGGGCGCGCTGGCCGGCACCCGGATCACTCTGGGCGAGACGCCGATCACCATCGGCCGGGCGGAGGACTCGACCCTGGTCATCACCGACGACTACGCCTCCGCGCGGCACGCCCGGCTGGTGCCGCGCGACGGGCAGTGGTATATCGAGGACCTGGGCTCGACCAACGGCACCTACCTCGATCGCGCTAAGGTCACTGGACCAACCCCCGTACCCCTCGGCGTGCCGATCCGGATCGGCCGCACGTCCCTCGAATTACGGCCATGACCCTCACCCTGCGTTACGCGGCACGCAGTGACCGCGGTCTCATCCGGGACGGAAACCAGGACTCCGTCTACGCCGGGCCGCGCCTGCTCGCCGTCGCCGACGGCATGGGCGGCATGGCCGCCGGTGACGTCGCCAGCAACATCGTCATCGCAGCGATGGCCCCGCTCGACGAGGACGTCCCGGGCGACGCCCTGGTGGACGCCCTCCGCAGCGCGGTCAACGTCGCCAACCAGCAGCTTCGCGAGGCCGTGGATGCCAATCCCCAGATGGAGGGCATGGGCACCACGCTGACCGCCACCCTCTTCTCCGGCACCAAGCTGGGCCTGGTGCACATCGGCGACTCCCGGGCGTACCTGCTGCGGGACGGCGAGTTCACGCAGATCACCAAGGACGACACGTACGTGCAGATGCTCGTCGACGAGGGGCGGATCAGCCCCGAGGAGGCGAGCAGCCACCCCCAGCGCTCCCTGCTCACCCGCGCCCTGGACGGGCGGGACATCGACCCGGAGTACTCGGTGCGCCAGGTGCTGCCCGGCGACCGGTACCTGATCTGCAGCGACGGCCTGTCCAGCGTGGTCAGTGCGGACACCATCGCGGCGACCCTGCGCGAATACCGCGACCCGCAGGAGTGCGTCGAGCGGCTGGTCGCGCTCGCCCTGCGTGGCGGAGGTCCGGACAACGTCACGGTGATCGTGGCGGACGCGACCGACGAGGACATCGTCGAGGCGGCGCCGGTGGTCGGCGGTGCGGCCGCCCGGGACCGTGGCCTGGCCACCGCGGCGGACACCTCCACCCCCGCGGCCCGGGCCTCGGTGCTCACTGCGCAGCCTCGCCGGGCCACCCCGGACGCGGCCGGGCGCGGTGAGAGCGAGGTCGAGCACCAGCGGCGCCACCCGGTGCGGACCGCGGTGCTGCTGTTGGTCCTGCTGCTGCTCCTGGGCGGCGGGTTGTTCTCCGGCTGGCGGTACACGCAGTCCCAGTACTACGTGGGCGCGACCGAGGACGGCTCGGTGGCGGTCTTCCGCGGGGTACCCGGAGAGATCGCCGGGCTCGACCTGTCGGCGGTTCACGAGACCAGCGACACCCGCCTCAACGAGCTCACTTCCATCGCTCAGGACCGGGTCCGGCAGGGCATACCGGCCAAGAACAAGGCGGATGCCGAACGCAAGCTCGCCGAGCTGACCAGCGACGACCCGGCGAACACCAACATGAAGCC
>JADGHA010000093.1 GCA_019689695.1 Micromonosporaceae bacterium
CCGCGTGTCCCGGCAGACGGTGTCGAACGTGATCAACGCGCCGCACCTGGTCCGGGAGGAGACCAGGGCGCGGGTGCAGGCCGCTATCGAAGAGCTCGGGTACCGGGTCAGCCAGGCGGCCCGGCAGATGCGCACCGGGCGGTCCCGGCTCATCGCGGCGCGCATCGAGCCGGCCCGGGACGGCATCAACGGCTCGGTCTTCGACCGCTTCCTGCACGGGCTGACCGAGGCGGCCGCGCTCGACGGGTACCGCGTCGTGCTCTACACGGCGGAGGACGACGCAGGCGAGATCGCCGCCTACGACGAACTGCTCGCCTCACACGACCTGGACGCGTTCGTGCTGACCAGCACGCACCACGGCGACCCCCGCACGTCCTGGCTGGCCGAGCGGGACGTGCCGTTCGTCACCTTCGGCCGGCCGTGGGGCGACCGCTTCGGGGACCGCCCGCCCGGCCATCCCTGGGTGGACGTGGACGGCCGGGCTGGCACCGCCGAGGCCACCGCCCACCTGCTCGCCGCCGGGCACCGCCGGGTGGGCTTCCTCGGCTGGCCCCGTTGCCCGGGAGTCGGCGACGACCGGCGCGCCGGCTGGGAGCAGACCCTCATCGCGGCCGGCATCGACCCGACCGGCCTGGAGACCTCCACGGAGGACCAGGTCGCCGACGGCGTACGGGCGGCCCGGGAGCTGCTGGCCCGGCCCGACCCGCCGACGGCCCTGGTCTGTGTCAGCGACTCGCTCGCGCTCGGCGCGATGCAGGGCGCTCCCGGCGTACCGGTGATCGGCTTCGACGACACCCCGGTCGCCCACGCCGTCGGCCTGACCAGCGTCAGCCAGCCGCTGTCGGAGGCCGCGGCGGAGTGCATGCGACTGCTGGTCGACCTGCTCGACCGGCCCGGGGCGCACCAGCCGACGCCGGTCCTGCTCCGGCCCCGTCTCGTGATCAGAAGTTCCGGTTGACCGACTGGGAGGAAGAAACAATGAGAAACCGGCTCCGGCGGCGGGCCCCGCTCGCCGTGGTCGCCGCCGCGGCGCTGTTTGCCACGGCCGCGTGTGGCAGTGGATTCGACGACAACGACAAATCCGGCTCCGCGCAACGCAGCGGCCCGGCGTCGCTACAGATCCTCTTCGGGTCGTCCGGCGACGCGGAGACCAAGGCGCTGCAGGAGGCGGCCGCAGCCTGGGCGTCCAAGACCGGCAACAAGGCCACCGTGACCCCGGCGCAGGACCTCGCCCAGCAGCTGGGCCAGGCGTTCGCCGGGGACAACCCGCCGGACGTGTTCTACGTGGATGCGGTGCGGTTCGCCGACTACGCCAGCGTCGGCGCACTCGAGCCGTACGCCGACAAGATTTCCAATGTGGACGACTTCTATCCCGCGCTGCGCCAGGCGTTCACCTACAAGGGCAAGCTGTACTGCGTACCGAAGGACTTCTCCACGCTGGCGCTGGAGATCAACACTGACCTCTGGGCGAAGGCCGGGCTGACCGACGCCGACGTGCCGACCACGTGGGACCAGCTGACCGCGGTGGCCCAGCGGATCAAGGCGAAGGGCATCACGCCGCTCGCCCTCGGCGACACCCGTGACCGGATCGGGGCGTTCATGGTGCAGGCCGGCGGCTGGATCACCAACGCCGACGGCACCCAGGCCACCGCCGACACGCCCGAGAACCTGAAGGCACTGCAGTACGTGCAGTCGCTGATCAAGAGCGGGCTGGCGCGCTACCCCAAGCAGCTGGACGCGGGCTGGTCCGGTGAGGCGTTCGGCAAGGGCAAGGTGGCGATGACCATCGAGGGCAACTGGATCAAGGGCGCCTTGCAGAACGACTTCCCGAACATCAAGTACACGGTGCACGAGCTGCCGGCCGGGCCGAAGGGCAAGGGCACGCTCTCCTTCACCACCTGCTGGGGGATCGCGGCGAAGAGCAAGCAGAAGGAGGCCGCGATCGATTTCGTCGAGGCGATGACCAAGGGCGAGCAGCAGCTTGCCTTCGCCAAGGCGTTCGGCGTGATGCCGTCCCGGCAGTCGGTCAGCCAGCAGTACCTCGCGCAGTTCCCGAACGACCAGGCATTCGTCAACGGTGCGCAGTACGCCCAGGGCCCGGTGAACGCGCCGAAGATGGACAGCGTGCTGGCCGACTTCGACACCGGCCTGCAGAAGCTCGCCACCAGTGACCCCAAGGCGATCCTGCAGCGCCTGCAGAAGAACACCGAAGCCGCGCTGGGCGGGTAGGCATGACCCTGCTGCGGGAGCGCGGGACCCGGCGCCCCGACGTGGTGGTACCTCGGGGCCGCGGAAGCATCCGCGGCCCCGAGGCCCGCGCCGGCTGGCTGTTCGTCGCCCCGGCCGCGGTGCTGCTGGCCCTGTTCGTGCTGCTGCCCGTCCTGATGGCACTGTGGGTCAGCCTCACCTCGTGGAACGGCCAGGGCAGCCCCTTCACCGGTCGGGCGCCGTTCGTCGGCGTGGACAACTACACCAAGCTGTTCACCGAGGACGGCCTGGCCCGGCAGGACTTCTTCACCAGCGTCCGCAACAACCTCTACTACGTGGTGCTGGTGGTGCCGCTGCAGACGGTGCTCGCGTTGTGCCTGGCGCTCGTGGCCAACCAGCGGTTGCTCAAGGGCCGGACCTTCTTCCGGGCCGCGTTCTACTTCCCCTCGGTGACCAGTTCGGTCGCGATCAGCGTGGTGTTCCTCTTCCTGTTCGCCAACTCGGGCACCGTCAACGCCATTCTCGGGCTGTTCGGCATCGACGGTCCGCTGTGGTTCTCCGACTCGCGCGGCCTGGTGCACCTCGTGCTCGACGGCGTCGGCCTGGTCAACCTGGACGCGCCGCCGGCTGCCCTGGCCGACCACGGCGTGTTCGGCCTGAGCTGGTGGGACTGGATCTCCGGGCCGAGCGTGGCGATGTGCACGATCATCACCCTGGTGGTCTGGACGACCTCAGGGACGTTCATGCTGATGTTCCTGGCCGCGCTGCAGGACGTGCCGGTCGCCCTGGAGGAGGCGAGCCTGATCGACGGGGCCAACCGGTGGCAGCGGTTCCGCGCGGTCACCCTGCCACACCTGCGGCCGGTGCTGTTCCTCGTGCTGACCCTCGGGCTGATCAGCACCTGGCAGGTCTTCGACCAGATCTACGTGATGAGCCAGGGCGACCCCGCGAAGACCACGCTCACGCCGGCCTACCTGTCCTACCGCACCGCGTTCCGCAGCTTCGACTACGGATCCGGTGCGGCCATCTCGTTCGTGCTCTTCTCCATCATCGTGGTGCTCACCGCCGTGCAGCGCTGGCTGCTGCGCGAGAGAAGGGGGTGAACCGTGCGCCGTCTGACCAGCACCTTCCTCGGGTACGCGATCCTGGTCTTCTTCGGCCTGGTGTTCCTCTACCCGTTCTTCATCCAGATCGCCAGCGCGTTCAAGACCCAGGCGGACGCGGCCGCGCACCCGCTGTCGCTGGTGCCGCATCCGTTCGACACCAGTTCGTTCCTGCGCATCTTCGACAGCACGGACTTCCCGCGGTGGGTGGGCAACTCGGTCCTGGTCACGGTGCTGGTCACCGCCGGCCGGGTGTTCTTCGACTCGCTCGCCGGCTACGCCCTGGCCCGGCTGCGGTTCCCCGGCCGCGGCGGCGTCTTCGCCACCGTGCTGGCGGTGATGGCGGTGCCCGGCGTGGTGCTGTTCATCCCGAAGTTCCTGGTGCTCAACCAGCTCGGCATATACGACAGCTACGCCGGGTTGATCCTGCCGCTGATCGCGGACGCAGCCGGGATCTTCATCATGAAGCAGTTCTTCGAGTCGGTGCCGCCGGATGTGGAGGAGGCGGCCAGAGTGGACGGTGCGGGGGTCTTCCGCACGTACTGGTCGGTGGTGCTGCCGATGGCCCGGCCGGCGCTGATCACGCTGACCATCTTGGCCTTCCAGGGCTCGTGGAACGAGTTCCCGCACACCGTGGTCGCGGTGCAGAGCCCCGAGCTGTTCACCCTGCCGCGAGGCCTGGCCGACCTGGTCAGCGGGTCGCTCGGCAAGGGCACCCAGTACCCGCTGAAGCTCGGCGCCGCGCTGCTGGCCACCATCCCGGTCGCCGTGCTGTTCGTCATCTTCCAGCGGTACTTCGTGCGGGGCGCGAACGAGGGCGCCACAAAGGGCTGACGCCTGGGGGTTGAACCTGGCCGGGTGTCCGGGGAGGATCAGCCGGGTGGACGTCGCGGCTCTTCCGCTACCAGGCACCCAGGTCACCCACCCGGAGCTGCTGCTGGCCTCCGCAGTCGTCCTGGCGGCCACGGCGATCTTCTGGGTCGCCACCGGCCGCCGGCGCGCTGACGATCCGAGTGCTGGCCGCGGGGATCGTCGTCGCTTCCGGCGCGGTCCCTACGTCACGGTGAACGTGGACCCGATCCGGTGCGCGCGGTTCGGGTACTGCGAGCACGAGGCCCCGGACGTGTTCCAGATCCGGCGGGAGGGCCGGCTGACCTACGAGGACCGGGTACCGGTCGACGAGATCGAGCCGGTGATCCGGGCGGTCGAGGTCTGCCCGGCCCGGGCCATCGTCCTCGGCAAGATTCCGGGCGGCGAATGAATCGCACCGGCCGGACGGCATAAGCTCAAGCATGCCCAGGACCCAGGTAGGCATCGTTGGTGCCGGCCCGGCCGGCCTGCTGCTGTCGCACCTGCTCCACCTCGCCGGCATCGACTCCGTCGTGCTCGAGGCGCGCAGCCGGGACTACGTGGAGAAGCGGGTGCGGGCCGGCGTGCTGGAGCACCCCACCGCCGAGCTGCTGCGCGAGGTCGGACTCGGGGAGCGGATGGACCGCGAGGGACTGCCGCACGAGGGGCTGTCGCTGCGCTTCGACGGCGCGGACCACCGCATCGCGCTCACCGAGCTGACCGGCAAGTCAATCATGGTGTACGGGCAGCAGGAGGTGGTCAAGGACCTCATCGCCGCCCGGCTCGCGGCCGGCGGGCAGGTGCTGTTCGAGTGCACCGCGATCGCGGTACCCGGCGTCGACCAGGACCGCCCCGCGATCATCTACCGCGACCCCGCCGGGCGTACCCAGGAGCTGCGCTGCGACATCGTGGCCGGGTGCGACGGCTTCCACGGGGTGACCCGGGCCGCGGCGACCGGGCTGACCGTCTTCGAGCGGGCGTACCCGTTCGCCTGGCTGGGCATCCTGGCCCGCACCCCGCCGTCGCACCACGAGCTGATCTACAGCTACTCCGACCGCGGCTTCGCGCTGCACAGCATGCGCTCGCCGGCGCTCACCCGGCTGTACCTGCAGGTGCCGCCGGACGAGGACCTCGCCGGCTGGCCGGACGACCGGATCTGGGAGGAGCTGGCCGCCCGGCTGCGCACCAGCGACGGGTTCACCCTCCGCGAGGGGCCGGTGCTGGAGAAGGGCATCACGCCGATGCGCAGCTACGTGGTGGAGCCGATGCGGTACGGACGGCTGTTCCTGGCCGGCGACGCCGCGCACATCGTCCCGCCCACCGGCGCCAAGGGCATGAACCTCGCGGTCGCCGACGTGCGGGTGCTCGCCCGCGCGCTGACCGCCTTCTTCCAGCAGGGGCGCGAGGACCTGCTCGACGCGTACAGCGAGACCTGCCTGCACCGGGTCTGGCGGGCCGAGCACTTCTCCTGGTGGATGACCTCGATGCTGCACCGGTTCCCCGGCGACGACGCGTTCCAGCACCGGTTGCAACTCGCGCAGCTGCGCTACACCGTCGGCTCGGTCGCGGCCGCCACCAGCCTGGCCGAGAACTACGTCGGGCTGCCGTTCGCGCAATGAAAGTAGTTACATAGCTTTCCTTACCGCCACGTTGCTGGGTAACGTAGACATCGTGCCAATGAAAGCGCTTTCAAAGCCTCGTGAGGGCGTCACGATCTACGAGGTCGCCAAGCGCGCTGGAGTCTCCATCGCCACCGTCTCCCGCGCCTTGCGTGACTCCGAGCTGGTCACGCCGCAGACCCGGGAACGGGTCCGGGCGGCGGCCGCCGAGCTCAACTTCACGCCCAGCCGGCTCGGCCGCTCGCTGGCCGAGGGCCGGCACGCGGCCAACGGCATCGTCTTCCCCGACCTGGTCGGGCCGTACTACGCCGAGGTCGTCCTGGGCTACGAGCAGGTCGCCGCCGAGCTCGGCCGCAGCGTGCTGATCCGGGCCACGCACGGCCGGGCGGACGCGGACGCGCAGGTGCTGGAGATGGCCGCGCGGGTGGACGGCATGGTCATCATGGGCCGGTCGGTCGCCGACGACGTGGTGGCCCGGATCGCGGCCACCGGCCTGCCGCTCGTCCTGCTCTCCCGCGACCCGGTGTCCGATGTGGACACCGTGCGGCCGGAGAACGACACGACCGCCCGGGAGCTGGCCCGGCACCTGGTAGGGCACGGGTACCGCCGGTTTGCCTTCCTGGGCGACCCGGCCGCCGCGCCCGACGTGGCCGGACGGTATGCGGGCCTGGCCGCCGGCCTGAAGGAGGCCGGGGTACGGGTGCCGGATCCGGTGCCGTGCGCGTTCGAGCTCGAGGCTGGCCGGTCGGCCGCCGCCGGCCTGCTGGCTTGCCGGCCCCGCCCGCGGGTGATCGTGTGCGCCAACGACGAGCTCGCCCTCGGCGCCCTGACCGCGGCGGGCGAGGCCGGGCTGCGGGTGCCACAGGACGTGGCGGTCACCGGCTGGGACGACCTGATGGCGGCCCGTTTCGCGGGGCTCACCACGGTGCGCCAGCCGATGCGCGAGCTGGGGGCGACCGCCGCCCGCCGGCTGCACGAGCAAATAGAGGCCCGGCCCGCCAAGCGCACCGGGCGGCAAGAAACCCTTCCCACAGAGCTGGTACTGCGGACCAGCTGCGGCACCCACACGATGGGGTGAGGTCAATGAGGCGACGTTTGACGGTGGCCGCCCTGCTGGTGGCGGCACTCGTATTCACCGGTTGCGGACGAGACGACAATGAGGACACGGGCGGCCAGGCCGCGCAGGGCATCAGCAGCGGGCCGGCCACCGGCACCATCACGGTATGGGCGATGGGCACCGAGGGCGAGAAGCTCTCCGTGCTCGCCAAGGACTTCGAGGCGGCCAACCCAGGGGTGAAGGTCAACGTCACGGCGGTGCCCTGGGACTCCGCCCACGACAAGATCTCGACCGCGATCGCGGCGAAGACCACGCCCGACGTGAGCATGATCGGCACAACCTGGATGGGCGAGTTCGCCAAGACCGGCGCACTCGACCAGACGCCGACGGACTTCGACAAGTCGGCCTTCTTCCCGGGGGCATGGGACACGACCGTCGTCGACGGCACGTCCTATGGCGTTCCGTGGTACGTCGAGACCCGGCTCATCTACTACCGGACCGACCTGGCCGCCAAGGCCGGCGTGCAGCCGCCGACCAACCAGCAGCAGCTGAAGGAGTTCGCGACCGCGCTGCAGCAGAAGGGCGGCGCGCAGTGGGGGATCAACCTGCAACCGGGCGATACCGGATCGTGGCAGACCTTCCTGCCGTTCGTCTGGCAGCTCGGCGGGGACGTCACGGACGCCAGCGGCAACTGGACGCTGGACAGCCCGCAGATGACCCAGGCGCTGGAGTACTACAAGTCCTTCTTCACCGCCAAGCTCGCGCCCGGCGCGCTGCAGCCGGGCGAGCTCGAGTCGATGTTCGTCGCCGGCAAGATCGGCGCGTTCGTCTCCGGGCCGTGGCACATCGGGATCCTCAAGGAGCAGGGCGGCGCGGGCTTCGAGCAGAAGTTCGATGTCGCGCACATGCCCAAGGAACAGGCGGGCACGTCGTTCGTCGGCGGCAGCGACCTGGCCGTCTTCAAGGAGTCCAAGAACCGCGACAGCGCGTGGAAGTTCGTGCAGTACCTGACCCGGCCCGAGGTTCAGGTCAAGTGGTACCAGACCGTCTCCGACCTGCCGTCCGTGCAGAGCGCCTGGTCGGACCCGGCGCTGTCCGGCGACAAGTTCCTGTCGAAGTTCGGTGACCAGCTGAAGGACGCCAAGTCACCACCGGCGATCCCGACCTGGGAGCAGGTCGCCGCGGTCATCGACGACGAGGTGGAGAAGGCGACGATCGGCAACACGCCGCCGGCCGAGGCGGTGAAGGCGATGCAGAAGCAGGCCACCTCGATCGGCACCGGCAGCTAGCGATGCCGGTCGTCGAACGCCCGGCCGGTGCGCAGGCGCCGGCCGGGCGGGCACCCCGTAGCCGGGGCACGCGGGCATCGGCCGTGCGGCCCGGCGCCCGCGGGGGGCGCCGGCAGGTCTCCGCCAGGACGCAGCGGGCC
Source organism: Micromonosporaceae bacterium (assembly GCA_019689695.1). Classification (GTDB taxonomy): domain Bacteria; phylum Actinomycetota; class Actinomycetes; order Mycobacteriales; family Micromonosporaceae; genus JADGHA01. The sequence continues at coordinate 8,266 of JADGHA010000093.1, forward strand.
GTCGCCGCCTGGCTGCTCGCCACGCCGTTCTTCGCGCTGTTCCTGGTCTTCTACGCGGCACCGATGCTCGCGTCCTTCGTGATGGGCTTCACCGACCTGCGCAGCACCGACCTGCGCCATCCGCTTGCGGTGAACCTGGTGGGCATCGACAACTATCGCCGGCTCGCCTCCGACGAGACCTTCCGGAAGGCCGTCGTCAACACCGTGCTGTTCGTACCGGTCACGCTGGCGCTGACGATGGTGCTCGCGCTCGCGGTGGCTGTGGCGCTGCACAAAGGGGTGGAGCGGTTCCGCACCCTCTTCCGGGTCGGCTACTACCTGCCCTACGTCACCGCCATCGTCGCCGTGTCCGTGGTCTGGCGCGTCATGTACCAGCACGACTCCGGCGTCATCAACCGCGTCCTCGGCTTCATCGGGATCGACGGGCCGAACTGGTTGGAGAGCACCACCTGGTCGCTCCCCGCGATCGTGATCATGACCGCCTGGCGGGGGATGGGCTACCAGATGGTGCTCTTCCTGGCCGGGCTCCAGGCGATCCCGGAGGGCCTGTACGAGGCCGCGGAGGTCGACGGCGCCAGCCGCTGGCAGCGGTTCCGGCATGTCACGCTGCCGATGCTCCGGCCGACCGTCCTGCTCGGCGCCGTCCTCGGCACGATCGGACTGGTCCAGTGGTTCGAAGAGCCGTTCGTGATGACCCGCGGTGGGCCGCTGAACTCCACGCTGTCGGTGTCGATGTTCACCTACAACCAGTTCGGCTTCGGCAACTACTCCTACGCCGCCGCCGCGAGCTACACCATCTTCGCGGCGATGGTGGCGTTGACCGCCGTGCAGTTCCGCCTTCTGCGGTCGAACACGTAGTCCAGCCACGAGGAGCTTGTCATGACGACCGCGACCACGTACGCACCGGCAGCCGCTGGGCGCCGTGCGCGCCGTGCGCGCCGGGCCCGCCGCGGCCGGCAGTGGTGGATCTACGCCCTGTTGCTCGTCGGCCTGGTCCTGGCGGTCGCCCCGTTTGTGTGGATGGTGCTCAGCTCGGTGAAACCCGACGCCGAGGTGCGCCAGGTCCCGCCCACCTGGTGGCCGGAGAACCCCACCCTGGACAACTACCGCGAGCTCTTCCAGCGGCTCAACTTCCCCCGGTTCTTCGCCAACTCGGTCATCGTCGCGACCGCGGTCACGCTCGGCAACGTCGTGTTCTGCACGATGATCGGGTACGCGCTGGCCAAGCTGTCGTTCCCCGGCCGCCGGACCCTCTTCGCGCTCGTGCTCGCCATGTTGATGATCCCGACCGTGGCGACCTTCGTGCCGCTGTTCGTGCTGGTCAGCAACTTCGGGCTGGCCAACACCTTCGGCGGCCTGATCCTGCCGTTCCTCGCCCAGCCGCTCGGTGTCTTCATCATGCGGCAGTTCATCGTCGGACTCCCGGACGAGCTGATCGACGCCGCGCGGGTCGATGGCGCCGGGGAGCTGCGTATCCTTGCGCGGGTGGTCGCGCCGCTGTGCGGGCCGCCAATCGCGACGCTCGCCGTGATCACCTTCTTCGCACAGTGGAACAACTTCCTGTGGCCGCTGGTGGTCGCGCAGAGCGAGGACAAGTACACGCTGCCGGTCGCCCTCGCCCTCTACTCGATCGGGCAGAACAACGCCCGGTTCGGGCTGCTCATGGCCGGCGCCGTGGTCATCGTCATCCCGATCCTGATCATCTTCGCCTTCCTGCAGCGGTATGTCGTCCAAGGCATCGCCGTCACCGGGCTCAAGGACTAGTCCTCGAAGGAGGCCTTCGATGAGGAAGAGAGCCACACTCATGGCCGGCGTCGCCCTCGCCGGGTTGATCGCCGCGTCGGCGCCGCCCGCGGCGGCCAGCGCCACCGGCGCCGGGTCGGTCCATGCCCACAATGGACTGGCGGCCAGGGACAGGCAGACCTTGCGGGACTATGCCGTGGGCACCTGGAAATCGTTCGTTGCCATGGTGGATCCGGACAGCGGCCTGCCCGCGGACAAGCTGGGCACGGACGGCACCCGCAGCGTCGAGACCTCCACCACCAACATCGGTGCCTACATGTGGAGCACGCTGGTCGCGGAGCGGCTCGGCATCATCGGCCACGCCGAGGTCGTCAGCCGCCTGAGCCGCACCATCGGCACGCTCGAGACGATGGAGCGCCACCAGCCCAGCGGCCAGTTCTACAACTGGTACGACCACCGCACCGGCGCCAAGCTGACCGTCTGGCCGCCGACCGGCGAGCCGCTCACCCCGATCCTGTCCTCGGTGGACAACGGCTGGCTGGCCACCGGGCTCCGGCTGGTCAGCCGCGGCGTTCCGGAGCTCGCCGACCGTGCGGGCGCGCTGTTCGACAGCATGAACTTCGGCTTCTACTACCGACCCGAGGTGAACCGGATCGCGTTCTACTACGCGCCGGACACCGGCGAGTCGCCGTGCTGCTACGACACGATCGTCAGCGAGAGCCGGATCGCCAGCTACCTCGGCATCGCCAAGGGCGAGCTGCCGCAGAAGGAGTACTTCGGCGCCTGGCGCAGCTTCCCGGACACCTGCGACTGGAGCTGGCAGGAGACCAGGCCGGTGGGGGAGAGCCGCACCTACTTCGGCGTGAGCGTCTTCGAGGGCGCGTACCCGTACAACGGCACCCTGGTCGTGCCGTCCTGGGGCGGCAGCATGTTCGAGGCGCTGATGCCGGCGCTGTTCGTACCGGAAGAGAAGTGGGGGCCGCAAAGCTGGCGGATCAACCATCCGCTGACCGTCACCGCGCAGATCCACCACGGGCTGGTCGAAGCCGGCTACGGATACTGGGGCTTCTCGCCGTCGAACATCCCTGAGGGCGGTTACAACGCGTTCGGGGTCGACGGGATCGGGATGAACCCTGGCGGCTACTACTCGAACGAGGGCGGCACCGGCGTCGACCACGGCTTCGCCGGCTGCCCCGGCCGCGACCCACAGCCCGACCCGCCACCGTCGGCGTACACCGGCGGGGTGGTCACCCCACACGCGGCATTTCTCGCGCTGCGCTGGGCGCCGCGCCAGGCGCTGGACAACCTCGCCGCGCTGCGCCGCGACTTCGACATCTACACGCCGGACCGCGGCTTCCGCGACTCGGTCAATGTGGACACCGGCGTGGTGTCGCAGAGCTACCTCGCGCTCGACCAGGGGATGATCATGGCGGCGATCGGCAACGCGCTGGGCGGCGACTTCCTCCGGAAGCTCTTCGTGACGCCGGACTTCACCCAGCGGCTGCGACCGGTCATCGGAGTCGAGGAGTTCGCAAACGCACGTTCAGGACAAGTGCCGGACATTGAGATCGACAAGGACGCAGTTTCCCGGAAGATGCGGGGAAGGGGAGGGGCATGACGGTCGGG